>NZ_JAPDCD010000030.1:0-61668 GCF_027705695.1 Aeromonas sp. QDB62
GAAGGATTCGAACCTTCGAAGGCAGAGCCGTCAGATTTACAGTCTGATCCCTTTGGCCGCTCGGGAACCCCTCCACAAGTGCGAGGCGCATACTAACAGATCTTCTGGTTTTGTGAACCCCCAAGCAGGATTTTTCCATTAAAAGAATTGGATTTGTGGCCGATAACCAGTGAAATCGCCATTTTCGAGAGTTATCTCATGCTGCCCAGTTCAATCCGTAATCACCTGCTCGTTGATGAGGGCCAGTTGGGGCAGCGCCTCAACCGTGACCTGCAGCATGGCGATCGGGCGGATTTCCGGTTGCATCTGGCCTTGCTCACCGACGCGGTGGAAGAGCAGCCCTGGTTTGATGCCAAACCGGCGGTCAGTTCCCAGAGCCGTGACTGGCGTCCGCACTTTGACTTGAGACCGGCAGAGGTGCTGGTGGCTGAAGGGGCTGGGAGTGACTGCAGTGCCATCAATGAGCGGTTGCAACAGGGGGGAAGCATGGTGGATGTGCGGCTCTGGCTGGCGCTGCAAACGCCGCCGCTGGCGGTCAAGCAACCGCTGCTGGATGAGGCTGTCTACGACAACCTGTCGCCGCTGGCGCGGGAGCGGTTGCAAGGAAAGCTGGCCGATATGCCACGCCAGGAGGATCCGTTGGTACTGTTGCCGATCCTCGACCGTTTGCAACAGGGGGTGGATACCCGGTTGCACTGGCTCAGTTGATGGCGCCTGCTCACTGGTGTAACGCGGTGCTTATCGGGCAAATCACAGGCAACAAAAAGGCGGGTAACCCCGCCTTTATGCTCGCTGAATTTTTAGCCTTGCGGCATGCTATCAAGCGTCGGCTTCATCCGGTTGCGGCTGCTCTTTGAGGGCGGCGTTGGCGCGACGGGCAATCGGCTTCTCGGTGTGACGATTGAGTTGGCGCTCCAGCTTTTGACCCAGTTCGTTGATGGCGGCGTAGAGATCCTCATGCTCTGCCTGGGCAAACAGTTTGCCGTTGGGGATGCCAGCACTGGCTTCGACAGTGAACATCAGACGCTCTTTGGAAACAATCACATGGGGTGTGATGAGAGGCACCTGAAGACGTTCGAGCTTTTCAAAACGGGATTCGATGCGCTCGCGGATAGCCGGGGTGATGTCGATGATTTTGCTGGTAATTTCGATTTTCATATTGGCCCCCTTCGGGTCGTCTTGCTTGTGTCTTCACCTTCAGATTACTCATTGGTAAAGATTGAAATGTGATCCATGTCACATAACCTTCCCTTGGCTATTCAGCAACTTATAAATTGTGATCTTTTCCGGTTTCGTGCCAAAAACAGCTTGAGCTCCATGAAACTGGCAGGCAGTATGACGGGAATAGGATCGTTTCTGTCCCTTCTTGGCAGCACTTCGTGTCGACCTCATGTCCGGTTTCCACTGCTTGATATCGCATGTTTGTACTCTTCCCTCGCAACCGCTGATCTGATGAGTGGATGCAGGGGGCGTTGCTGTGCCCGATGGGACATCAAACGTGGTTGGTTGTTGTGTTGGAGTGGTAAATGAAGCAGCAAGCCACGCAAGTTATGTGGTTTTTCGATCGGCAACATGATCAGTGGAGTCTCTCTGATCAGGGGGCCTACCAGCAGTGGCAAGGGGAGGGCAATCATCCCTGGGCCGCTCGCCTGTTACCGGAAGATGAGGCAGGCTTTGCCGACTTTCTCGTCCGGCTTCATGAATCACATCTGCCAGAGCAATTCATCGGTCATCTGAAAGATGATCAGGGTCAGCTTAACCATGTGCTCTGGAGCGGCCAATTTGTGCCCACCCAGCAGATCTGCTGTGGCTGGCTGGCCCCGCTCGATACCGCCAACAGCGCGGTCTCCTCCCTCAACCTCTCTTTGCCGTTGCTGCAAACCACTCTGCTCACCCAGTTGGCGCAGGCGCTCTCTGCCCGCACCGGGCTCGACTTCTTCAATACCCTGGTCAGCCAGCTGGCTCACATCCTCAAGGTGGATGCGGTCTGGGTGGGGGAGCTGTGCGGTGCCGACCGGGTCAGGGTGCTGGCCGCCGACGGGCTGGCGCAGAAGGATTACCCGCTGGCGGGCTCACCCTGTCAGGAGCTCTACAAGCAAGGTGCCATCTGTTTCGAGGTGATCGACGAGTCGCAGGAGTATCAACCCTGGCTGGCGGCCGGGCAGACTTACTATGGTCAGCCGCTGTTTGATGCCAGAGGTCAACTTCTGGGTCACCTGGCGCTGCTCTATTCGGCCCCGGCAGATACCCGCAACCTCACGTCGGTGCTCAATACCTTCTCGGTACGGATGGTGGCCGAGCTGGAGCGGCTGCAATCCGATGCCCAGATGCGCCTCTCTGCCGTTGCATTCGAGACCCACGAAGGGATCATCATCACGGATCCGGGGTTCAAGATCCTGCGGGTCAACAACGCCTTCAGCCAGATCACCGGCTTTGACAGCCAGTCGGTACTGGGCCTGCATCTGGAAGAGGATCTCTGGCCAAATCTGGGGGGATTGGGCTACGAGCTCAACACCCTCAGCCGCTGGCAGGGAGAGACCCAGCGTCGCCACGTCGATGGTCACACCTATCCCCAGTGGGAGATAGTGACGCCGGTGCAGGATGAGAAAGGGGTGATCAGCCACTTTGTCATCTGCTTCGAGGATATCTCAGAGCGCAAGGCGGCCGAGCGGCGCATTCAGGATCTCGCCTATTACGACGAGCTGACCGGATTGCCCAACCGCCGTCAGCTGCACGAAACCTTGGTGCAGACCTTCAACGAGTCGGTCCGCGACGGCCTGATTGGTGCGCTGCTCTTTATCGATCTCGATCACTTCAAGACCATCAACGACTCCCTCGGCCACGCCACCGGTGACTGGCTGCTCAAGGAGGTCGCCGCTCGCCTCAAACGGCTGGTGCGACAGGGGGATTGTCTGGCACGTCTCGGCGGTGACGAGTTTGTACTGTTGCTGCCGTCGCTCTCGGCTAGCCCGCCCCAGGCGGAGATGCAAGCCGATATCATTGCCGAGCGCCTCATCACCGAGATTGCCGCCCCTTATACCTATGTGGGACAGGTGTTGCACATCGGCGCCAGCGTCGGCATAACTTTGTTTCCGGATCGGGAGCAGGGGGTCGATGATCTGCTCAAGCAGGCAGATACCGCCATGTATCAGGCCAAGTCCGCTGGCCGCAAGACCCGTCGCTTCTTCGATGCCTCGATGCAGCAGCAGGCGGATCGCCGTCTGCTCATTCACAACGAACTGCGCAATGCCCTCAGCCAGCAAGAGCTGACCCTCTACTATCAGCCCCAGCATATGGTCGATGGCGGCGATATCATCGGTGTCGAGGCGCTCATTCGCTGGCAGCCGGCCGGTCGCTCGCTGGTCTCGCCGGCCGAATTTATCCCCATCGCCGAGGAGACGGACCTGATTGTCGATATCGGTAACTGGGTGCTGCACGAGGCGTGTGCCCAGTATGTGCTGTGGGAGGAGAACGGCATCCACATTCCGCAGATCTCGGTCAACGTCAGTGCCAAGCAGTTCCATGCCGCCGATTTTGTCGAGCGGATCCATGATGTGCTGGCGCAAACCGGCATGGATCCGGCCTGCCTCAATCTGGAGATCACCGAATCCGTGGTGCTGGGCCACGCCGAGGACACCATCAGCAAGATGACCGAGCTCAAGGAGCTCGGCATCAGCTTTGCCATCGACGATTTTGGCGCCGGTTACTCCTCCTTGAGCTATCTCAAGCGACTGCCTGCCGATGAGCTCAAGATCGACCGCTCCTTCATTCAGGACATCCCGAAAGATGGCGACAACATGGCCATCGTCGAGGCGGTGATCGCCATGTCGCGCCATATGGGGTTCAACGTCACGGCGGAAGGGGTGGAATCCCGTCAGCAACTGGAGTTTCTCAAGGCGCAGGGGTGCAGTTTCTATCAAGGCTATCTTGCCTCCAAGCCGCTGCCGGTGCCCTATCTGGAGAAATATGTACAGCGGCTGACCAGACCGGAGCCGCTACGCGAAATGCAGTTGAGCAGTGCAGAAAAATAGTCCCTGCTCCCCGCTGTAGCGCTGCCCGGCAACGGGTAGAATGAGAGGCAGTAGACCCACCGCCACCGGGCGGTGTATTGCCCTCAATGGAGATGTTCAGTGAAAGCTGTATGGGGAATTGTTTTGTCGGCGCTGTTTGTGCCGACTCTGATGGCGAAGACTGCCGACCAGACGCTCTACCGTCAGGCGTATGACGCCGTACGGGCCAATGATCAGGCCCGTTTCCAGCAAATTCGTGCCCGGTTGACCCATTATCCGCTGCTGCCCTATCTCGATTACTATCAGCTCGCCTTTCGTCCGGGGGCGGCCGATTACAACGATGTGACCCGCTTTATCCGCCAGCATGGGGATACCCCCCAGTCCAACCGGCTGGAGCGCAGCTATCTGACCTATCTGGCCCAGAGCCAGCAGTGGTCGCAGTTCCTGCGCTTCTATCCGGCCAAGCCGAGCTCCACCGATCTGCTCTGCATGCACTATCAGGCGCTCTATTACACCGGCAAGCCGAAAGAGGCGCTACAGGGGGCGGGCAAGATCTGGATGAGCGGTCAATCACGCCCCGATGCCTGCTCCCCGCTGTTCCTGCTGTGGCAGGCATCCGGTCAGCGTACCCAGGAGAAGATCTGGCAGCGGATGACGCTGGCGTTCGAGGCGGAAAACCCCAACCTGATCCGCCACCTTGGCGCGACCCTGGGTAGCGGCTTGCAGAGCTATGGCGATCAGATGGTGACCCTGTTCGAGCAACCCGCCAAGGCGATGAACCCGGCCTATTTCAGCAACAACCCCTATTCACGCAAGCTGCTCTCCCTCGGCTTGACTCGCTATGCCAATCAGGAGCCGGAGTCGGTGCTGCGCCAGCTGGCGCTGTTTCGCAGCCGTTTCGGCCTGACCCAGGCCGAGGTGAAACCGGTAGAGCGTGCCATTGCCCGTCGTCTGCTGCTTGATCGCGCCATTGCCCAGCGCAGCTGGGTCGACAGCACGGTGAAAAAGCTGGCGGATCCCGATATCACCGAGTTGCGTGCGCGACTGGCCATCTGGGAGCAAGATTGGCGTGGCCTCTCCGGCTGGGTGAAGATGATGCCGATGGCCCGTCAGAAAGAGGATCGCTGGCGCTACTGGATGGCGCGCTCCCTTGAGGTGCAAGGGCAGCAAAAACCGGCGCGAGATCTCTATCTGGAGACGGCCAATTTGCGCGGTTTCTACGGTTTTATGGCAGCCCAGCGCACTGGCGTGCCTTATCGCATCAAGAACCAGAGCGTCAAGCATGTGCCGGACTGGCGCACGGCCAGCCAGCGCTGGCCCTTCCTGTTACGGGTGCGCGAGCTGTTGTCGATGAACGAGATTGCGGCGGCCCGCTCGGAGTGGATCCACAACATGGATCGCAACCCGGTGGCCCAGCGTATCGAGTTTGGCCATATCGCCCTCAATCAGGGCTGGCACGAGCTGGCCATTCTCGCCAGCATTCGCGCCGAAGCATGGGATGCCCTCGATTTGCGCTTCCCGCTGCCGCTCAAACGCACCTTCTCCCAGATGGCGCAAGAGCGCACCATGAACACCAGTCTGCTCTATGCCATCTCCCGTCAGGAGAGTGCCCTCTATCCGCAGGCCCAGTCGCCGGTGGGCGCGCGCGGCCTGATGCAGCTGATGCCAGCCACCGCCAAAGAGACCGCAGGCAAGCTGGGGGTGCCTTATCGCAACGAGCAGCAACTGTTTGATCCTGCGATGAATATTCGCCTCGGTAGCGCCTATCTCAAGCGCTTGCTGGATGTCTATGATGGCAACCGGATCCTGGCGGCGGCCGCCTACAACGCCGGGCCGGGCCGGGTAAAACGCTGGCGTGATCAGAGTGACAACAAGCCGATGGATGTGTGGGTCGAGAGCATTCCGTACAAGGAGACCCGCAACTACGTACAGAATGTGTTGTCGTTCGATCTCATCTATCAGCACAAGTTGCAGCAGCCGCTGCGCTTCATGTCGGAGCGGGAGCTCAATCACGCCTATTGAGTAGAGGGCCGCCCGTCGGCCCCTGTTTTCAAATTTCCCTGCCGCCGGGTATCATCGGGTAAGGTTTTGTTACCAAAGGAAACATGCCCGGTGACCTGGCTCCGGGAATTACATCAGGCCGCAGGGTATACTCAGGCGTCGGCACCGACAGGTTCCCCCACAATAAAGGAATGGATAGTGGCAACGATTAAAGATGTTTCTCAGCTGGCAAATGTGTCTATCTCCACCGTGTCGCGCGTTATCAACAACACGGCACAGGTAGCACCGGAAAAGCGTGAGGCCGTATTGGCGGCCATGAAGGAACTGAATTTTCGACCCAACAGTTTTGCCCAGGCTCTGGTCAGCAAGCGTTCCAACTGCATTGGCGTGCTGGTCGGCGACCTCTGCGGTGGCCCCTTCTTTGCCCAGATGATGCGTGGCATCGAAACCATGGTCGATCAGGCCAACAAGTTCACCATCGTCATGTCTGGCAACCACGATATCGCTCGCGAGCGTCACGCCATTCAGGCGCTGCTGCAGCGCCAGTGCGATGCGCTGATCCTCCACAGCAAGGCGCTGCCGGACGAGGAGCTGAGCGAGCTGGCGGCAGGCTCTACCCCCATTGTCTTTATCAACCGTCAGGTACCCGGGGCCGAAGATCGCTGCGTCTGGCTGGACAATAAGGCCGGGATCACCACCGCGTGCCAGCACTTGCTGGATGCCGGCCATCGCAAAATCGCCTTTATCACCTCCGATGATGAAGAGTTTGTCGATGGCTTGCAGCGGATGGCGGGCTATACCCAGACCCTGGCCAGAGCCGGAATTCCTCTGGAACCCGCATTGATTGGCCGTGGCTTTGCCGACGAGAACGGCGGTTATGTGGCGATGTGCGAACTGATTGCGCGCGGAGTGGAGTTCACTGCCGTGCTCGGATTCAACGATGCCATGGTGGCGGGGGCTATCTCCTGCCTGCTGGAGCGTGGCTACAAGATCCCGCAGCAGGTGTCGGTGGTGGGGTTTGACGATATTCCCTACGCCCGCTACATCTATCCCAAGCTCACTACGGTACGTTACCCCATCGAAGAGATGGGCAGCCGCGCTGCCGAGCTGGCGCTGCGCCTGCTCGATCACAAACCGGTGGACGGCCTGGCGCTCAAGTTTGAAGCCCAGCTGGTGGAGCGTGAGTCAGTCGCCTGACGTGCGTCAAACAGCGAATAACAACGTGGCCCCATCGGGGCCACGTTTGTTTTTGCTTGTTGTCTGCTTGTCGGCCCGTTTAGAAGCGGGCTGAGCCGCTGACGTAGTAGCTGCGACCCGGTTCGACGTTCTGGAAGACGGTGTCTTTCTCTTGCAGGCGCACGTCGGTCAGGTTGTTGATCCCCAGTCGCAGGTCAAAGTTCTCGGTGACCTTGAAGCCGGTGCCGAGATCGAAGGTCTGATAGCTGGGCAGCTTGTGCAGTACGACAACCTTGTTGACGGTCTGCTCGGCAAACTGGGTGCCGGTGTAGGTGGTGCCGACAAAGGCATTGACCCGCTCGGTGGCCTGCCAGGTGATCTTGGCGTTGGCCTTGTGCTCAGGCCGCTCGGGCAGAGCCTGGCCCTGATCGCCTTCAGCCTTGAGGTAGGTGTAGTTGGCGCCGAGGTTGATATCGTCGGTCAGATCGAGCTTGCCGGTCAGTTCCAGCCCCTTGGTAGTGGCTTTCTCCAGGTTGTACCAGGTGCGGTCAGTGGAGTTCGGCAACGGCTTGAAGGTGAGCATGTCGTCGATGTCGGAGTAGAACAGGGTGGCGCTGGTCTCCCAGATCCCTTCTCCTGCGATGACTCCCAGCTCGTAGTTGGTGCTGGTTTCCGGCTTGACCTTGTCGCTGCCATAGATGCGGCAGCTGCCGCCGCAGCTCTCGATGCTGTAGCCGTTGGAGTACTGGTGCGGCGCCGGTGCCTTGAAGGCCTGGCTGACACCGCCTTTCACTGTCACTACATCGTTCATCTCATAGACCAGATAGCCGCGCGGGGTGAAGTGGCTGCCGTAGATCTCGTGGTGATCGTAACGACCGCCCAGAGTCAGGGCCAGGCTGTCGGTCAGGCCGATCTCGTCCTGAGCAAACAGTGCCTCCTGGGAGTGACTCTCCTTGCCGCCGATATCCTTGTAGCTCACCACATCCACCAGCTCCCGATCTAGATATTCACCCCCCAGGGTCAGGTAGTGGTTGGTCAGTGCCAGGTTGGTATAGCCCTTGAGGGTCAAGGTGTTCTCTTCCAGCTCCCGCTGCTGCGGGGCTGAGTAGCTGGTGTTGAAGTCGTCGATTTGGGAACTTTCGTAGTTGGCCATGACGGTGGTGTCACCCCAGCTCCAGTTCCCCTTGTGGGTCAGACCAAACAGGTTGCGATCGTTCTGCTGCTGGCGGCTGTGCACCTTGTTGCCTGTTTTGCGGAAGATATCGAGGGGCCGCTCATCCTGGTTGTAGAGGTAATCCAGCTCGAAGCGTTGCTGCTCATCCACCAGCCAGCTCAGGGTAGAGGCAAAGTTGCGGGTCTGCTTGGCTTCGATAAGGGGGATGCCGTCAGCAGCTTCGGTGGGGGTCCAGGCTTGACGGTCATACACCTCGCCGTTCATCCGGATCAGCAGGTTGTCGGTCAGCGGGCCGGTAAAGCCCAGGTTGGTTCTGTGCTGATCGCCGCCATCCTTGCCCTCGATGGCCTTGAAGTCAGCATCGGCTGCCCCTTGCCAGGTTTTGCCCGGCTGTTTGGTGATGATGTTGATGACACCCCCGATGGCATCAGAGCCGTAAAGTGCCGACATGGGGCCACGGATCACCTCGACCCGCTGGATCATGCCAAGGGGCACGGGAGTGTTGTCGAAGTTGCCGCCGCGCCACAGGGCATTGGAGGAGGAGAGGCGTTTGCCATCCACCAGCACCAGCGTGTATTTGCCCGACATGCCGCGAATGCCGATATCGCTGCGGCCATTGGTGTCAGCTTCTGCCTGAATGCCCACTTCGTGGCGCAGCAGGTCGGCAAGGTCATTGACCGGTGCGGTTGCGATCTGTTCTGCGGTGATGACAGAGATAGAGGCCGGTGCCGAGCGGGTATTGTGCGCCGTGGTGGTGACGGTGATCACCTCATCGGCTTGAGGGGCATTGCTGGCGGCGATCGCTTGCTGGGTCAGCAGGGTGACTATGGTGGTGGCCAGCAGGCTGGGAGCGATAAAACGAGAGGCTGAGAATTTCATTATTTACATCTTCCATAACATTCAAATGATAAGCATTATCATTATCTAGGCTATCTTGTTCCGTTCGCAACACATTTTTACTGACGAGCTGACGAGCTGACGGGGCGGGTGCGGTGCAATGGCAACCACCACCCGTGATCGATGGCAGAGACTATCAGGGGGGAATGGATCTGGCCGCGATGATTGATGTCATCAATAAACGCGAGAGGCGGGTTGTCATGGTGAGTGGTAGCGAGGAGATAAACCTGATGTCGGGGATAGCGCAGGAAAATGAAAACGTGGTCAGAGTGGTCGCCATGACTCTGATAGACGCCATCCGGGAGGCCTTGCTGGCGGGCAAGCTGGTGGGGCTGGGGGAGCCGCACTGGCACCCGGATTTTATCCGGCGCCAGCACGCCTGGCTCTGCGATCCGGCGCTCTGGGGAGTCATGACCGATCTGGTGCTGGAGTGCGGCAACCGCCGCCATCAGGGCTTGCTCGATGCCTGGCTGACGGGGGAGGAGAGCTGGCAGGGGGAGCCGCTGACGCTGGCGCGGCTCTATCCAGTCTGGCTTGACTCCTGCGCCTTTCCTGCCTGGATGGCCCCCGAGTTTCCGGCTCTCTTTGCCGCCCTGCGCCAGAGCAATCTGGCTCGCCCCGAACATGTGCGGCTGCGGGTGCATCTCTGCGAACCCTTATTCGAGTGGCAGGAGATGAGCCCGGAGAGCTGGCAGCAGCACAACAGGGGGCGGGATCAGGCGCTGGCCGACGATCTTCTTGCACTTCCCGCCCGCGGTATGGTGGTGCTGGCGGGGGCGCGTCATCTGCTCAAAGCCGCAGGGGATCCCCATTTTGCGCAGCCGACGCTGGGCCAGTTGCTGGAGGTGGCACGGCCGGGCTGGCTGCATGTCCTTCACCCTTGGCCAATGGTTGCTGAGAAGGGAGATGAGGAAGAGGTGCGGGTGTGTGATCTGGCCGGGATCGCGACTGCCGATCTCTATCCCCACTGGCCGGCGTATCCGCCGCTGGAGACTCTTATCGACAGGCTGGTGCGCGTGGCTGACAGGGGGCGGGAGATGCGAATTTGCCCTACCTTGCTGGCTGAGCCCTGGCGCAGCCGCTTGCTAAGCCGCGCTCACCTGCTGTCAGTTGGTATGGCCCGCCAGCTGCAACACTGGCTGGCGTAACTGCTGGTTGGAGTAACGGCTGACCGAAGTAACAGCTAACTGAAGTAACAGCTAACTGAAGTAACTCAATGGGGGAGCAAGGCTCCCCTTTTTCACATTTGGCATCCTGCATTCAGCGCCGCAAAGTTGCACCATTTACGGCATACCGTGCCTCTCATCGCCGAAAATTCAGCTCCTTCATTACTTTAAAGAAGTTTCTACTGGTCTTACCTGAGTAAATCTCTTTGCTTTTTATTTAACAAGGTATTTACATCTAGGTGTCGCCAGCATCGGTGACGCTCACAACGGCAAGGAGCCAGTTATGACCCATGTCGACATCCCTTTCCTTCGTTATCTTGATGCGGAAGGGTGCCCGGTCGCCACCTTACCGACCTGGCTGGACAAGGCGATACTGCACACCTTCTACCGCAACATGGTGATGGTGCGCAGTTATGACAAAAAAGCGATTGCGCTGCAACGAACCGGCAAGCTCGGTACTTTTCCCTCCCATCTCGGCGCAGAAGCCGTGGGGATTGGCATTGGTCTGGCCATGCAGCCGCAGGATGTCTACGTCCCCTACTATCGGGACATGCCCACCCTCTATGCGCGGGGCGTGCCGATGGAGAAGAACCTGCAATATTGGGGCGGTGACGAGCGGGGCAGTTATTTTCTCAAACCCGATGGAACACCCTCTGAAGATCTCCCCATCTGCGTTCCCATCGCCACCCAGATCACCCACGCCTGTGGCATCGCGTCAGCGTTCAAACTGCGTAATCAACCGCGCGTCGCCGTGGTCACCATCGGCGACGGTGGCACCTCCAAGGGGGATTTTCTGGAGGGGCTCAACTGCGCAGGTGTCTGGCACCTGCCGATGGTCATCATCGTCAACAACAACCAGTGGGCTATCTCGGTGCCACGCAAGCTGCAATCGAGCGCCCCAACACTGGCCCAGAAGGGGATTGGCGCCGGTGTGCGCAGCCTGCAGGTGGATGGCAACGATGTGGTGGCGGTCTACGATGCCGCCCGCAGTGCTGTCGGGCGTGCTCGCAGCGGCAAGGGGCCGACCCTGATCGAGGCGATCAGTTATCGCCTTGGCGATCACACCACGGCTGACGATGCCACTCGCTATCGCGACGGGGCCGAGGTCGAGGCCGCCTGGGCGAAAGAGCCGGTCAAGCGGCTGCGCCAGTTTATGCACAGCCAGGGGTGGTGGGATGAGGAGCAGGAGCAGAGCCTGCTGGCGGAAGCCACCCGAGAGGTGGAGCAGGCGGTCGCCCGTTATGAGGCAATTGTGCCCCAGCCGCCGGAGGCGATGCTCGATTATCACTATGCCAGCCTGCCCGCTGAACTCTTACCCCAGCGCGAGCGAGTGATAGCCAAGGGGATGAAGCAGGAGGTTGGCCATGAGTGAAATCAGTTTGCTGGAAGCGGTCAACATGGCCCTTCACTACGAGATGGAGCACGACCCGGATGTGGTGGTACTGGGCGAGGATGTGGGGGTCAACGGCGGGGTGTTTCGTGCCACGGTTGGCCTGCGCGACAAGTTCGGTTTCAAGCGGGTGATCGACACGCCGCTGGCCGAGGGATTGATCGCCGGGGTGGCGGTCGGCATGGCGACCCAGGGGCTCAAGCCGGTGGCGGAGTTCCAGTTTCAGGGCTTCATCTTCCCCGGGATGGAGCAGATCATCTGTCAGGCGGCGCGGATGCGAAACCGCACCCGAGGTCGCCTCTCCTGCCCCCTTGTCTATCGCTCTCCCTATGGCGCAGGCATCCATTCGCCTGAACATCACAGCGAGAGCGTCGAGGCACTGTTTGCCCATATTCCGGGGCTGCGGGTGGTGATCCCCTCCAGCCCGAGACGCGCTTATGGCCTGCTGCTTTCGGCCATCCGCGATCCGGATCCCGTGATGTTTTTCGAACCCGACCGCATTTATCGCTCGATGAAATCCGAGGTGGTGGATGACGGTGTCGGCTTGCCGCTGGATGTCTGTTTCACCCTGCGCCCGGGCCGGGATATCACGGTAGTGGCCTGGGGGGCCTGCATTCAGGAGGTGATGCGGGCGGCGAATCTGCTGGCCGAGCAGGATATCCAGTGCGAGGTGCTGGATCTGGCCACCATCAAGCCACTGGATATGGAGACCATCCTCACCTCGGTGCGCAAGACCGGTCGGTTGCTGGTGGTACACGAGGCGTGTGGCAGCTTCGGGGTCGGGGCCGAAATTGTGGCACGGGTGACCGAGCAGGCACTTCCCTGCCTCAAAGCGCCGCCCAGGCGGCTGACCGGCGTGGATGCCGCCGTCCCTTACTATCGCAACGAGGCGTACTACCTCATCACCGAGCAGGATATCGCCGATGCCGCTCACCAGCTGATGGAGAACCAGTGGCTATGAAATTTTTCAAATTACCGGATCTGGGTGAAGGGTTGGCCGAAGCCGAGATCGTCGAGTGGAAGGTAAGTGCCGGTGATAGCGTTGCGGTCGATCAGGTGCTGTTGTCGGTGGAAACCGCCAAGGCGCTGGTGGATGTGCCCTCTCCGGTGGCCGGGGTGATTGCCCGTCTCTGCGGCGCCGAGGGAGATATCCTCCATATCGGTGCGCCGCTGGTGGAGTTCGAGGGGGGCGAGGATGATGGCACAGTGGTGGGCAAGGTAAGCGCCCATCAGCAGCGTATCGAGGATCACTTCGTGGTGGGGACCATTGCCCCGGTTGGCATGCTGGTACAAGCCATGCCTGCCGTGCGCCTGCTGGCACAAAAACTGGGTCTGGATATCGAGCGGATCAGGGGAAATGGCAGCGGCGGTATGGTGACCGAGCTGGATGTGCAGCAGGCATTCGAGGCTCAGCTAAGCAGTGGCAACGAATTCCTCAAAGGGTCACGGCGGGCAATGGCCAAGGCGATGGAGCTCTCTCATCAGACGGTAGTGCCGGTCAGCATCACCGACGAGGTGGATTTGCGTCACTGGCGGCCTGATGAGGATGTGACGGTGCGCCTTATCAAGGCCATTGGCGTGGCGTGCCGTGCCGAGCCCTCGATGAATGCCTGGTTTGATGGCGAAACCCTGTCACGACGGCTGTTCAACGAGGTCAATGTGGCCATTGCGGTGGATTCCAAACATGGTCTCTATGTGCCGGTGATGGAGAACGTAGCCGAGCGCGAGGGGACTGATATCCGACAGGGGCTGGATCGGATGATCGCCGATGTGAAGGCGCGCGCCGTGCCTCGCGAAATGTTGCAGGGGGCGACCATTACGCTCACCAACTTCGGCGCCATCGCAGGCCGCTACGCCAGCCCCATCGTCACACCGCCGCAGGTGGCCATCATAGGGGCAGGTAAATTGTTCGAGAAAGTGGTGTTCATTCATGGTGAAGCTCGCCCCGTCAGGGCATTGCCACTGTCGATGACATTTGACCACAGGGCATGCACGGGCGGGGAGGCGGCTCGTTTTCTAAGAGCGTTGGTCGATGCGTTGGAAGCGGCCACCTTATAACGGTTTGCGCCCTGTCATTGGCAGGGCACAAATTTGTTTGCGTAATCTACAAAGCCACGTATAATCCAAATCAGCTTGAAAGGGCGATAGTTATGTCAATGAATACGATGTTCTGCATCTTGTCCTGTTGTTCATAAGTTAATCCCGTTTTTTGAGCTTTACCCGCTGAAAAGCATAAGTAATTATTTTGAATACAGGTTTAAAGATATGTCTAACATGATCACCGGTACCGTTAAGTTTTTCAACGAAACCAAAGGTTTTGGCTTCATCCAGCAAGAAAACGGCCCGGACGTTTTCGTTCACTTCAGCGCTATTCAAGGTGCCGGTTTCCGCACCCTGGCTGAAGGTCAGCGCGTACAGTTCTCTGTGACCCAAGGTCAGAAAGGCCCGCAGGCTGAGAACGTAACTGCTCTGTAATTCTTACAGAATTTAAGAAAGCCGTGGTACCTCTGGTGCCACGGCTTTTTGTTTATCTGGCTCCCGCTACTGACTCACATGTGCTGAATCATGCTGCTATCGCTTCTGCTTGTTGCCACCCTTACTCCGATCTCTGACGCGCCGGTACCGGTTCAATCCGCGATGGAAGTGCAGGCTATCTGCCAGCAATTTGTCCAGGTCAGGATGGGGGCTGCTCTACAGCCCTATGAGGTCCATGCACGACTGGTGCCTGAAAGGGAAGGGGAGTGGCTGGTGGATGGCAAAGTAAAAGGACCCGAAGGTCCTTTGCTGTTTGCCTGTCATCTTCGCCAGGGGCCACATTGGGAGCTACTTAATTTTTCACTCTGGGCTCCACAGCCCATCAAAGCGGTTTGAGTGCGACCAGCAGGTGCTGCAGGTGTTCAACCATGGTCATGCCAAACGGGGTGAGATAGCCGCCATCTTCTGCGCTGATCAGTCCCTGCTGATGCAGACGAACCGCAGCTTGGCACAATTCATCAGACATATCGCTGCGTAATTTAATCCCTAGGCTCATGTTGGCCGGATCAAAGCATGCCAGTATTTTCAAATCGTTTACAAAGTCGTTAGAAACCTGGTCGATCCCAATCATGGATTTACTCCTTACGCTAAAGATGTATGCAAACTAGCATCCCCGGATCCACTTTAGTGGGCGCTGGCTCAAATTATTGATCTTTGGCTGGATGCTGCGTTTCAAATGCTGTTTTTTTCGGCGTAATCAGATGGTTGGCTAACAGCTTCGTCAAGGGCCGAGCCGGACCAAACGTGATAGGATAGGGCACTTATTTATATCGGACGGTCTATTGGTGGCTGTTCGCCCTGTTCAAGGTATCGCTCATGGTCAAGATCACTCTGGTATCCCTGCTGCATTCACTTTGTGCCCGCTTTCCTGTTTACCCCGCAGCTTCGTTGACGTCCCTGCTGGATGCCCATCAGGGCGAGGTGTGGTTGCCTGCCCGCAAGGGGGCCGACATTGCGCTGTTGCGCAAGCATGCCAAGGGGACTCATGAGCTGGCGTCACTTGATGCGGGCTGGTGTGATTTTGCCGCCAGCGACAGTGGCGAGACGCCCGAGCTGGATGCGCTTGCCAACTACGACAGCGAGATGATGGATAATCTACTGATGTACTGGCACAGCGCCGCCAAGATCAACAGCCCGATCACCGATAACCTGTTCGAGCTGCGCCGCGAAGTGGTGGATGAGGCCCATGGGGCCAAACTCGCTGCCGCCTGGGAGCAGCAACAACAGCTGCGTTTTGAACAGCTGATGGCGATGGCGGCCAAGGGCCGGGATCTGCTCTGCTTTGTCGAAGTGGAGTCTGCCTATTGGCTGCGGCAAAAGCTCAGCGAGCAGCCTGATGTGGAGCTGATCACACCTGCGTTGTAAACAGGGCAATATGACGGCTGGCGGTCTCGCTATCGAGGAGGCTGCTCTATCCTTATGGGCGTCATTGTCTGCCCCATCCGGTGCCAAGGGGCTACAAGCTGGACAAGCTGCCGACAAGATGTGAACATGGCGCCCTTTATCGAGAGAGAGACTTGGCCAATGAGCTATGAACTGAGCGACACCGAGCGCAATGCCGCGCTGCAACTGAACGCTGATTACCGTTACGAACACTTCATCAGCAAGCTGGTCGAGCATGAAGAGCTGTTTGTGCTGACTGACGAGCATGGCGTCATGATGCTGACCACCGACGATGAAGATTGCATCCCGGTATGGCCGCACCCGGAGTACGCCAAGGCGTGGGCCGAAGGCGAGTGGGCCGATTGCAAGCCACAGTCCATCACCCTGAAGGTATGGCTGGAGCGCTGGGTTGACGGTATGGAGCAGGACGAGCTGTGTGTTGCCGTGTTCCCGACCCCGGATCAGGAAGGCATCGTACTGGAGCCGGCCGACGTGGCTGACGCCATTGCCGAGAAGCAGGCCAAGCGCAGCTAATTGCCTCGTTTGCTTGCAAGCAACCCGGTTGCAAAACAAGACCCCGCCATTGTGCGGGGTCTGTCGTTTTTGGGGCAACCATCCTGTGCTCGCTGGAGCAGAGGAGGGCGGCCAAAATTACGGTTGCCGATAAGTGGTGTCAGTCAGGAGCACGACCGGGAACGTTTTGTCGGCCTTGATGGCCGCTTTGGTCTGTGTCTTTGCCTCTTCATCAATCCACAGCAGTCCACCGTAGCTGTAACCGCTGTTGTCGCCACCGAGGGGCCAGTAGAGCTGCTCGCTCTTGGGGGTTGCGGGCACCTTGGGCAGTTTTATCCAGCGCCATGCCCCTTCCCGGGTGTAGGGCACCTGATAGGCAGGGACGAAGCTGGCCAGCTCGTAGAGCCGCTGCTGGATCTGCCGTGACAGGGCCGCCTTTTTGGCAAAGTCGAACTCCTTGTCGTACTGCTCCACCAGCGCCGTGATGGCGTCATCATCGATGTTCATGATGTTGTTGGTCTGGGGTTTGTTGGCGTTGACCTTGTGGAAGAACTCCCAATAGGCGGGGTAGCGGCCGCCGCTCCAGGCCATCCAGGCGCTCTGATGCTTTTTCTCCAGCATGGATTTGAACCCGGCCGAGGCATCCATCAGGTTGAGCTCCAGATTAAGCCCCGCCTTCTTGGCCTCTTCCCGCAGCAGCGTGAGCCGCTGGGCGTGTTCTGCGGTGGTGTAGGTGATGGCGAGGGTCAGTGACTGCCCCTTGTCGTTTTGCAAAATCCCCTGCGGCCCCACCTTGTTGAAACCGGCCTTGGCAAAGTATTCCCGTGCCAGTTTGGGATCGAACGGACGGGCCTTGATGTCGCTGTTGGTAAACTCCCCCTGACCGGCGCCATAGCTGTTGAGGCGCTGGTAATCCCCCCGCAGCAGGGTGGTGAGCATCTTGTCGAGGTTGAGGGCGTGCTGGATCCCGAGCCGCACATCGAGATTGCTCAGCAGCGGATCGGCGGTGTTGAGATAGAGCCCCATCGGCGATTGCGGGGTCTGGTTGTAGAACCAGATACGCGAGATATAACCCTTTTCGAACTCCGACGTTTTGGTCTTGTCGTGCCACCAGTTGGGCATCACCAGCGGGAAGGTGTCGAGATCGCCGCGCAGGAAGTGCTGCCAGGCGATGTTCAGATCCCTGAGCACCTTGATCTCGATCCGCGCGGGATTGAAGCGATGCTGGAAGTAACGCTCGTCATCCCCCCACCAGTTTTCAATCCGCTTGAAGGTGACCGACTTGCCCTTTTTCACCTGATCGAGCTGATAGGGGCCGGTGACCGGCAACACCTTCCAGTTGTACTCCTTGACCCAGTTGGCGGTGAGCGTGATGGCGTGGCTCGGCTCCGGGCTGATGGGCAGTGATTCGAGCAGATCCTGCCGGCTCTTTTCGGTGCCGCTGGTGATGGCCAGGGTGTGATCATCAAACTTGGTGATGTCGGCTATCTGGGTGCTGTAGTAGTTGTTGTACCAGGGGTCGTTGATCTCCTTGCTGCGCATCATCTTGAGGGTAAAGAGCCAGTCATCGGCGGTGACCGGTTGGCCATCTGACCAGCGCGCCTTGGGATTGATGCGAAAATAGAGGGTCTTGTGGTCGGCGCCGAAGGCCCACTCGTTTGCCAGCATCGGCATGGGATTGCCGGTGACGGGATGAGTACTCAGCAGTGGCAGGTTGGTTTCCCGCACGTAACCGGCAAACCCGCCGTTGGAGTCGGGGCCATATTTGCGCAGGGTCAGGGGGAAGCTGGTCATAAAGGTGCGAAAGGTGCCGCCGCGCTTGGCAGCCGGATCGGCATAGAGAGGGTCCGTGTTGTTGCTCTCCCACTTCAAGCCAGCGGGCAGCGTGGCACTCCAGCCAAACGGGCTCCAGCACAGGGTCAGGGTGATGGCGGTGGCGCGAATGATAGGAGGGAGGCTGCGCCCCCCGGCAGTGATGGTCGATGGCATGTCCTTGCTCTCCTGAAAGTCTGCTTCCTGCAGATCACGCTCTGATGACGTCAGTCCCGATGGGACTGGCTCATCATGAAAATTTTATCCTGTCAGGTCAATGAAATAGCGCAAATTGGCAGGCGCTCATCATGTCGCGCTCTGTGGTTTCAACCCGCGCAGTCGGCCACCGAGCAGATGCACCACAAAGCCGAGCAGCACCAGACCTGAGCCCAGCCACTGCATGGCGGTCGGATGTTCATCGAGCAGCAGGGCGGCCGCCACCATGCCGACACAGGGGATCAGCAGGGAGAGCGGCGCCACCTGCGCGACCGGATAGCGCATCAGCAGTCGCCCCCACAGGCCGTAACCCAGCCAGGTCGCGACATACGAGAGGTAGAGCACGCACAATAATCCCTGCCAGCTGAAGTTGAGCAGGCTGCTGACCATCAGCGCCGGCCCCTCGAACAGCCAGGAGAGGGCGAAAAACGGCAGAATAGGCACCAGACCACCCCAGGCGATCAGGCTGGGCAGCGTGGTTTGGTAGCGCAGACCAATCTGGCGGTTGATGACGTTGCCAAGGCCCCAGCAGGCGGCGGCGCACAGCGTCAGCACGAAGCCGATCAGGGTCAGGTTGCCCTCACCGTGGGTGGCGATGAGATAGAGGCCGAGCCCCGCCAAAGGCAGCGCCACCCAGTGGTGGGGTTGCCAGCGCTCCCCCAGCCAGATCATCGCAAACAGCAGGGTGAACACCACCTGAGATTGCAGCACCAAGGAGGCCATGCCCGCCGGCATGCCGAACTTCATGGCACTGAACAGAAAGGCGAATTGACCGAGGCTGATGGCGCCGCCGTAGGCCAGCAGCCAGCGCCAGGGCATGGCGGGCCTGGGCACCAGCAAGATGGCGGGAAAGACCACGCCGATAAAGCGCAGTGCCCCCAGCAGTAGCGGTGGTATCCCCTCCAGTCCCCACTTGATGGCGATGAAGTTGAGCCCCCAGCAGAGGATGACCAGAGCGGCCAGACACTTGTCCTTGGTTTGCATGGTTGAAATCCCTGTCATCAGCAGTGCGGCGCGCGGGTTTACACTGCCCGGCGCGGTCGGCAAGGGTGGGAGCATACCCTTGAGCCGGTGGTGAGTGTCAAGGACAAAGGCCCGTTTGGATATTTCTGGTTGAGAGGCCCGTAGCTGCTTTTTGTTGCAAGGTCAGGGCAGATCAGGCCGTGACGCAGTGCAGCGCAATACCACGGTCGGTGATAGCCGCACGCATGGGGGCGGGCAGGGCATCGTCGGTGACCAGCACGCTGATCTGGCCCGGTGCGCCAAGCTGGCTCGGGTGAATGGCGCCAAATTTGCTGCTGTCGGTGATCACCACATTGGTCATCCCTTTGGCCAGCACGCTGTTGACCACATCGGCCCGCATCATGTCGCGACCGGTAAAGCCCACCTCGGGGTGAAAACCGTCGACCCCGATAAAGGCCTTGGAGAAGTGCACCTGCTCGATACAGAGGCGCGTCAGCGGCCCCACCACGCTTTCGCTCTGATGCTGGAACAGCCCGCCGAGCAGCACTACCTGAGCCGGGGTGTCTTTGAGCAGATGGGCGATATAGCTGCTGATGGTGATGATGGTGACCCGTTTGTGCAGGGCCAGATGGCGCGCCAGCATGGCGTTGGCGCTGCCCCCTTCGATAAAGACCGTCTCGCCATCTTCCACCAGCTGGGCGGCCCGCTCGGCGAGGCGCTCCTTGAGCAGGTAGTTGATGTTCATCCGGGCATCCGGGTCATCGGTCTCCAGCGCCATGGCCGAGCCGTGTACCCGTCTGAGCAGCCCCTGTTTCTCCAGCGCGGTGAGGTCGTTGCGCACCGTCACCTCCGACACGCCGGTGTGTTGGGCGAGCTCACTCACGCTCATCTTGCGAGCCTGATGGACCAGAGTGAGGATCAGTTGGTGGCGTGGATTCATGGTGCGCTCGCATGCAAGGTGGTGGATAGCGGCAAGCCACCCGAGGGTGGCTTGCCAATCATATGACGTCACAGGCGCCATGGGCGCGCCCCGTCAGAGACTGTGCTCGGTGCGGGCGATGATATCATCTTGCGCATCCGGGGATAAGGCGGTGAAGAAGGCCGAATAGCCCGCCACCCGTACCACCAGATCCCGGTACTGATCCGGATTGGCCTTGGCCGCCAGCAAGGTCTCCCGCGAGACGATGTTGTACTGCACGTGCCACCCCTTGTGCACCTCGAAGAAGGTGCGCAGCAGGCTCATCAGCTTGGTCTTGTCCCGCTCGTTCTCAAGGCTCGCCGGGCTCAGCTTCTGGTTGAGCAGTACCCCGCCGAGGATCGCCGCCGTGGGCAGCTTGCCGATGGAGTTGAACACCGCCGTCGGGCCGAGACGATCCGACCCCGAAGAGGGGCTGGCTCCTTCCGCCAGCGGGGTGCGGGCGTGACGGCCATCCGGGGTGGCCATAGTGGCCGCACCAAACGGCACGTTGGCGGAGATGGAGGAGGTGCCGGCATAGTAGGTGCCGCCAATGGGGCCACGGCCGAAGCGGGTGTTGTGCAGCCCCTTGAGCTCGTCGATGTAGCTCTGGTAAGCCTGCACCAGCAGCAGATCGACCTCGTCCAGATCGTTGCCATATTTGGGGGCGGCGTTGGTGAGGCGCTGACGCAACTGCTCCCCTGCCAGCCCGGCAAAGTCTTGCTCCAGCGCGGCAGCCAGCTCGTGCTGATCCACCACCCCCTGCTCGAACACCAGTTTCTTCAGGGCCGCCAGACTGTTGCCGAGGTTGGCGATCCCCACCTGCAGACCAGAGACCCAGTCATAGACGGCCCCCCCCTCCTTGATGGTCTTGCCGCGCTCGATGCAGTCATCCACCAGGGTGCTGCAGAGGATGTCGTGCGCTTGCGCCTCCAGCACGCTGTCGACCACGCAGTCGATCTCGATGGATTTGCGGGTGAAGTAGCGCACCTGCTCATCCCAGCGGGCCATTACCTCGTCAAAATTGCCAAAGGTTCCTTCCCGCAGTGACTGGGGCTGGGGCAGGAATACCTTGCCGGTGGTGGCATCGCGACCGCCATCGAGGGAGGCCAGCAGGATGCGGGCGAAGTTGATAAAGCTCATGCCGGTGCAGCGGTAGCCCCACTTGCCGGGCACCGCGGTCTCGATGCAGCCGATGGCGGCGTAGTGGTGGGCATCTTCCACGCTCACCCCGAGCTTGATGAACTCGGGGATCACCACCTCGTCGTTGTTGAAGGCGGGCATGCCAAAGCCGCAGCGGATCACCTGAATGCAGGCGTCGAGGAAATCCTCGCTCATCCCGGCGTGGTAGCGCACCGACAGGTTCGGCTGGGTGGATCTCAGCTGGCCGCAGGACTCCAGAATCGCGTAGGAGAGGCCGTTGACCGCGTCATGGGCCGCGCCATCCCGCCAGTTCTGGCCACCGATGGTGACGTTTTGATAGAGCGGGCTGCCGGCGGAGGCCTTGGAGTGGGTGCCGGAGCGGATCTTGTTCACCTCCAGCAATTTCAGCCAGCACCCTTGCAGCAGTTCGATGGCGCGGGAGCGTGACAGGGATTCTGACAGTTCCACCTCGCGGCGATACCAGGGGTAGAGATATTGGTCCATCCGGCCAAACGACACCGAGTGGCCGTTGGATTCGATCTGCAAAATGAGCTGGATAAAGTAGCAGAGCTGCAGCGCCTGCCAGAAGGTCTCGGGGGGCTGGTGGGCGATGTGGGCGCAGTTGAGCGAAATGGTCTCAAGTTCGCTTCGGCGTTCGGGGCACGACTCCTGCGCGGCCATGTCACGGGCCATATTGCTGGCGAGAGTGGCGTAGCGCCCGATATGATCGCTGACCGCCTCCAGGGTGATGGCGACGGCGTGCAGGAACTGCTCGCGCTGCAGATCGGCCCAATCCGCCAGATCCAGCCGACTGCGCCGCTCGGCCACCTTGGCCTTGAAGCCATCGAGACCCAGCGTGAGCAGCTCCTCATAGTTGACCGCGAGGTGAGCATCCCCCGAGGTCATGTTGCCCTCGGCCTTGATGATGCCGCTCTCCAGCAGCGCTTTCTGTTCGTCGGTAAAGAGGCCGAAGCAGCGATCCTGCACCGTCTGGCCGCGCCAGAAGGGGGTGAGGGCGTGGATGATCGCCTTGTCGGTTTCGCTGACTGCAAAACCGGCACCGGGTCTGTCCGCCAGCTCGTCGATCTCCTTCTCAATCCAGCTCACCGTGTATTCGGGAAACAGCGGCGCCGCCCGCACCTGACTGGCCTGATTGCCGACGATCAGCTCGTCGTGCTTGATCCAGATGGTGCGCTGCTTGAGGTGATGAGCCAGTGCCAGCGCGCGGCGCACCGGCAGCGGCCGGGCGAGGTGAGCCTGATAGGCCTCGGTGTAGTGGCGGGCCCGCTCGGTGCAGACCGGTGGCTGAACGATGTGGATCAGGCTCTCTTTGTGGGCGCGGATCCGCGGGCTGAGGGTATTGAGGTCGAGCTGGGTCATGATCTTATCCTCTGGTCACAGGGGTCAGCCCCTGACGTTGGGCGTATGCGTGGGCAAAGCGGAGTAAATCGGGATCGTCGAGCGGCGTGTCCGGTGCCTGATAGGGCAGATCCAGCAGGGCATATTTGCCCATCCCCAGCGTGTGGTAGGGGAGGAAGTGGATCTCCTGCACCGTGCCGAGGCTGGCGGCGGTGTCGGTGATGGCTTCGATCGATGCGCGGTCGGCATTGAAGCCGGGAATGAGCGGCACCCGGATCTGCATCGGCACGCCGTGTTCGGCGAGGCGTTTGAGGTTCGCGATGGGCAGCTCCACCTTGCCGCGGGTCCAGTGGAAGAAACGTTCTTTATCCACGTGTTTGAGATCCGCCAGCACCAGATCCAGTGAGGGGAGGCTTGGCTCAATCTGGTGCCAGGGCACATGCAGGCAGCTCTCGACCGCTGTGTGCAGCCCTTCTGCCTTGCAGCGGGCCAGCAGGGCAGCGGCAAAGCTGGGCTGCATAAAAGGCTCGCCACCGGAGAGGGTGACGCCACCGCCGCTGCGCTCGAAGAAGGGGCGATCCCGCAGTATGGTGTCTATCAGGGTGTCCAGGGTGTCATCCCGACCGCACACCTGCAGCGCTTCGCTGGGGCAGAGGCCGCGCAGCCGTTCCATATCGTCGGCCTTGAGGGCAGAACGGCTGAGCTGGATCCCCTCGCTGTCACGCAAGATTGCCGGACAAGCCTGGCTGCAGAGCTGGCATCCCTCGATGCACTGGCGCCGGTCGAGTAGTATGTCCGGCTTGGGAGAGCGGCTCTCCGGGTTTTGACACCACAGGCAAGCCAGCGAGCACCCCTTGAGAAACACCAGGGTGCGAATGCCGGGGCCATCGTGAGTTGAATATCGTTGCAGGTCGAAAATCATACCGCCTCCTTTTGTTTTTTCATTCTATTTGCTTTCATTCGAAAGTTGATTTGATTTCGATCAAGCAATTTGCAGATGTTTTATCGCTAGAATGGCGACATATTGAACATCCCGTTAAGGAGTTAGAGATGGAGCTGTATCTCGATACCGCCGATGTGGCGGCAGTGCGTCGCTGGTCACGGATCCTGCCGTTGGCCGGTGTCACCACCAATCCTTCCATTACTGCCGCCGGGGGCATGCCGCTCTCCGAGCTGCTGCCCGCCCTGCGCGACGTACTGGGGCCCAAGGCGCGCCTGTTTGCTCAGGTGATGGCTAAAACCGACACCGAGATGGTGCGCGAGGCGTTCGCCCTGCGTGAGCTGGACCCGGATCTGGTGATCAAGATCCCGGTATGCGCGGAGGGGCTGGCTGCCATCAAGAGCCTGACCGCTAACGGGGTGCCGACCTTGGGCACGGCGGTCTATACCCCGCTGCAAGGCTGGTTGGCGGCGGTGGCGGGAGCGGAATATGTCGCTCCCTACGTTAACCGGCTGGATGCTCAGGGGGGCGATGGCATCGCCACCGTGCAGGAGCTGCAACAGCTGCTTGAGCTGCACGCCCCGAACAGCAAGGTGCTGGCGGCGTCATTCCGCACTCCCCGTCAGGCGCTCGACTGCCTGCTGGCCGGTTGCCAGTCCATCACCTTGCCGCTCGATGTGGCGGAGCAGCTGCTAAACGTGCCTGCGGTGGATGCGGCGCTGGTGAAGTTTGATCAGGATTGGCAGTGCGCCTTCGGTCGCTGATTGCAGTGACAAGCGGATTGCTGTGATAAAGGGGGGAGGGTGAAGCGCAGGTTGTGGGGATTGACCGACTAGACTTGAAAGAGGGGGCCACGTTCGCTGGCCGCCCTGCAGTTTACCGGAGGTATCCCATGAGCGACCATTTGCTACTCCCCCATGGTGAAGATTTGCGTCGTGCGGTGCTTTGGCTCAGCGAGCATCACTTGCACGATATCTCTGCCATTGAAGAGGCCAGCCTGCGTTTTGATCTCTCGCCACTGGATGAGGAGTTTCTGATCCAGCACTGGCTCGACAGCCAGCGCCAATCATGAATATCTGAGGTGAGGGATTAGAAGAAGTTGGCGAGTTTGATGCCAAACTCTTTGGGATCGACCGTATTTTCAATGCTCTCCTGCACACCCGATTTGGCCAGATCCAGCCACTGCACCTCGAGGTAGTGACGCTGGGTGGCGTGATAGATCACCTTGACCACCGGCTTGAGCGGTTGCTGCTCGTTGCGCTGCATCACGATGGCCAAGCGCTGGTTCGAGAGTTGCACCAGCGTTCCCACCGGATAGACCCCCATGCACTTGATGAACTTGGTCACCAGTTCGGCATCGAAGTGCTGATTGATCCCCTTGAGCAGGATGCGAAACGCCTGGGTCGGCTGCATGCCCGCTTTGTAGACCCGATCCGCGGTGATGGCATCATAGACATCGACGATGCCGCTCATCCGGGTATAGAGCGAGAGCTGATCGCCTTTGAGCCGTTGCGGGTAGCCGGTGCCATCGAGTCGCTCGTGGTGGTTGGCGGCCACTTCCAGCATGGTGGGGGTGATGCCCGGGGTATTGCTGAGGATCTCGTAACTGTGCACCACATGCTGGCGCATGATGGCGAACTCCTCGTCGGTCAGCTTGCCCGGTTTGTTGAGCACCTCGTCCGGAGTCATGATCTTGCCTACGTCGTGCAGCAGGCCACCCAGGGTCAGCTCCTTTAACACGCTGCGTTCCAGTCCCAGATAGCGACCGAAGTTGGCGAGCAGAATGGCCACGTTCATGGAGTGCTCCATCAGGTAGGCATCCTTGGCGCGAATACGGGCCAGACAGAGCATCGCATCGCCGTGGCTGAACATGGTGTCTACCATCTCTTCGGCGACTTCGGCCAGCGGGGTGATGTCGATGGGTTCACCCGCCTTGAGCTGGCGAATGAACTTGCCTTGCAGCTCGCGGGCCTCTTGGTAAAGGCGGCGGATCTTCAGCTCCCGCCCTTCACCGTTGGCACTGGCCCGGCGTCCCGCCTGGGCGCTGTTGGCATTGAGGTCGGGGGAGATAACGGCGTCACTCTCGGCGCTGCCCAGCTTGCTGCGGGCCAGATCGATGCGCACCGTGAGCACCCCCTGGCGTACCAGATTGGCAATTTGTGCCACGCTGGTCACCATGCCCATCTGGGCGATCTCCATCCCACCTGTCTGGCTGGCGATAGCAATCACATACATGCCGGGTTTCAGCTGGTTGACGGGAATGACGGGATAGGATGCTTGAGACTTCATGAGGGCTTCCTGACTTTTATTATTATGAGTATCGTTCGGATGGGTCACACCGGAGAAGTGTAACATTGGATGACCACTTCGTCATAATTGGCAACCCCTTAACAGTGGCGTTGTCGCCCTCGCCCGATATAATGACGCCCCTTTACTTGTTGGACTCCGAGGTTGTGAATGCGGCTTGATAAATTTCTGTGCGATTGTTCCGATTTGACCCGCTCGCTGGCAGGCAAACTGATCCGTCAGGGTGAGGTCATGGTGGATGGCATTGTGGTCAAGCAGCCCGCCTTTCATATCAATGAGCAGAGCCAGATCGAGTTTGACGGCGTGGTGCTGACGCTGGAGCAGCGCAACCGCTATTTCATGCTGCACAAGCCGGAAGGGTATGTCTGCTCCAACGAGGATCCGGATCACCCGACCGTCTTCTTCCTGATGGATGAGCCGGCGATGGGCAAGCTGCACGTGGTGGGTCGCCTCGACCTCGATACCACGGGTCTGGTGCTGGTGACCGACGACGGCCAATGGTCCCACCGCATCACCTCACCGCGCCACGAATGTGCCAAGACCTATCACGTCTGGCTGGCCGATCCGGTGAGCCCGGATGCGATCGAGTTGTTCGCCGAAGGGGTCTACCTGCGTAACGAGACCGATAAAACCCGTCCTGCCCAGCTGGAGATCCTCGGTGAGTGCGAGGCCCGCCTGACCATCCATGAAGGCAAGTACCACCAGGTCAAGCGGATGTTTGCCTCCATCGGCAACAAGGTCGTTGGCTTGCATCGCGAGCGGGTGGGCGGCCTGACGCTGGATGAAGAGCTGGCCCCCGGTGAATACCGCGAGCTGACCGCTGAGGAAATCGCTCTGTTCTGATCAGGGATGGTGCCGGGTGTCAGTGAGTGCTGAAACCCAGCACCAGCGCCGTGCCCAAGGTGGCAATCAGTGCCCCAGCCCAGGCGGCAACGGATGGCCGCTCCCCCGAGTGCCACCACAACAGCGGCAGCAGCAATACCGGCGTGGTGGAGGAGAGAATCGCTACCATGCCCACCTCACCCTGCCGCAGTGCCATCAGGATCAGCGTCATGCCCAGCCCCATCGCCAGAAAACCGTTGGTGGCAATCATGGCGAGGATCTGGCGATTGACCGGTTTGAGCGGCATCGCCAGTGGCAAGCGTCCCAGCCGCAGGACGCAGTGGGCCAGCAGGGCACTGCCCATCCGGATACCCGATGCACTCACCGCATCCACCTCACCACTCATCATCACCGGCTTGGCGATGATGGCACCCACGCTCTGACACAGTGCCGCCGTCAGGCCAAGGCCAATCCCCAGCGCCAGATTGCCACGGATCTGCTCCCACTCGTTGCTGCTACTGCGTCTGCCAAACAGGATCGCCAGCATCACGCCGGCAAAGACCAGCATGGCCCCCAGCAGTCGCCAGCCCGTCAGCTGTTCATTAAAGAGCCAGAGCCCAAGCAGGGCGGAAAACAGCGCATGGCAGGAGAAGAGCAGGGCACTGCGTCTTGGCCCCAGCCGGTTCATGCAGGCAAACAGCGCCGTGTCGCCGATGAAGATGCCGACCAGCCCCGAGATGGCGAGCAGGGGCAGGGCGCTTGCGGTGAGGGTTTGCCAGCCGCCAGTGAGCAGACTCATGGTGCCGAGCATCAGGCTGACCAGAAACATGCGCCAGCGACTGTAGGCAAATGCGCCGAGATGACGGGCCGGTTTGACCGAAATTAGCGCTGCAACTGCCCATAAACTGGCCGATGCGAGGGCCAGCCACTCATAACCCATAAAAACTCCTGAAAAAATTAACCCGAAAGACTCCATCTCCCGGGCAAGCCCGATACAATACGGGGCGTTTTCGGGGATAACAAGAGCGGCATCAGGCATTCATCAGGCGCGCCGTCGGCCTTCCCCTCCTGCAGTGGTTTTATTCGAGGTTTTGTCATGAGGTATGGTTTCTTCCCCAAGCTGGCGCAACGCTGGCTCTCCCCGCTATTGCTTGCCGTGCTGACAGGGCCCCTGGCCCATGCCACCACCGTTGAGCAGCAGCCTCTGCTGGCCGATCGGCAAACCCTGGTCAAGGGCAACGGTGCCGAGCCGGAGTCGCTGGATCCGGCGCTAGTGCGATCCGGTTTTCCGGGGGAGGCGGTACTGGTCGATCTGTTTGAAGGGCTGGTCAGCGATGACGGGCAGGGGCATATCGTACCTGCTCAGGCACTGCGCTGGGAGGTGAGTGACGATGGGCTGGAGTGGCGATTTTTCCTGCGCCCCCAACTGAAGTGGTCCAATGGCGAGCCGCTGGTGGCCGCTGATTTCGTCTATGCCTGGCGCCGTCTGCTCGATCCGGCCATCAATTCCCCTTCTGCCGGGTTGCTGCTGGCGACGGGGATCAACAATGCGCAATCCATCTATGCCGGTGCGCTGGATCTCGACAATCTGGGCATTGAGGCGCAAAGCGACCAGATCCTAAAAATCACTCTGGAGCGGCCCGCCCCCTATTTTTTGCAGCTCATCAGTCAGCGCCCCTTTGTGCCAGTCAATCAGAAGGCGATAGCCCAGTTTGGCAAGCAGTGGACCGAGCCCGGCAAGCTGGTCAGCAATGGTGCTTATCGGTTGGCAAGCTGGACGCCGAACGAGCGGATCGAAGCCGAGCGCAATATCCACTACTGGGACGACCTGCACACCCGTATCGGGCGGGTCACCTACCTGCCGATCACCTCGCAACATGCGGAGCGGCTGCGTTATGAGGCCGGTGAAATCCAGCTCACCAACAAGGTCTCCCTCGGCTATTACCAGAAGATGAAGCGTGAATCCCCGCAGCGGCTGTGGGGCTTGCCGCTGTTTGGCACCTATCTCTACGCCTTCAATTTGAAGCGCCCGGAACTTCAGGATGTGCGGGTGCGTCAGGCGCTCTCCATGGCGGTTGATCGACAGCAGCTTATTGGGGCAGTGAGCGGGCAGGATGAGCAGGCGGCATGGTCGCTGTTGCCGGAGATGCCGGGTTATCCCCGGGTGGTATTGCCTGTGGCGCTCGAAGATATGCCGACTCGGCAGGCCAAAGCGGCAGCCCTGCTATCTGCGGCCGGGTATAACAGTGCGAATCCACTCAAGCTGAGCATTACCTACAACACTGCCGACACCCACAAGCAGATGGCGATGGCCATTGCCGCCATGTGGCAGAAGCTGGGGGTGCAGGTCACCCTCAACAGTCTGGAGTGGGGAGCCTATCAGGTGGCCAAGGATAGCGGTGATTTTCAGGTGGCAAGAAGCTTCCTGTTTGGCGATTACGTCGAGCCGTCAGCCATGCTGGGCAGCTTCCGTTGTCAGGATCTGCGCAACGAGAGCGGCTACTGCAATCCCGATTTTGATTTGCTGCTGGAGCAGGCGGCCAACACGCTGGACAGTGCGAGCCGGGGTGAACTGTACCGCCATGCCGAACAGTTGCTGCTCGAAGAGGCGCCGATCATCCCCGTATATCATTACAATCAGATGAGACTGGTCGATCCCGCGCTGCGAGGGCTGCCCAGCCAGAATTTGAAAGGGACGATTGCCACCAAGGATCTCTATTTCAGCCCGCAGTGAGGAGCATTTCATGAAACTTGCCATCATTTCCGACATCCACGGCAGCATCATTGCGCTGGAGCGGGTGCTGACCCAACTTGAGCCCTGGCAGCCGGATCACTATCTGCTGCTCGGCGATCTGCTCAACCATGGCCCGCGCAATCCTCTACCGGAGGGGTATAACCCGGCTGCGGTGGCCGATCGGCTCAACGAGCTGGCACCGCAGATCATCGCGGTGCGAGGCAATTGTGATTCCGAAGTGGATCAGATGCTGTTGCGCTTTCCCATTACCGCCCCCTACAACCAGCTGCTGGTCGATGAGCGGCGCTGGTTTGTCAGCCACGGTCATCTTTACCGTCCGGACGAGGTACAGCTTCCGGCGGGCAGTCTGTTCCTGAGTGGCCACACTCATGTGCCGGTGCTGGAGTGGCAGGGGGATCGGGTATTGATGAACCCGGGATCGATCTGTTTCCCGCGCGGCGAGCTGCCTGCCAGTTACGGGTGCTATGAAGACGGGGTGCTACGCGTAAATGCGTGTGAGGATGGGCGAGAGTTGCTGCGACTGGTGTTTTAAAACGGACAGCAAAAATGCAAGGCCTGATAAGAGATGTCAGGCCTTGATACCGTAGGAGCGGGTGCCAGAGCGAGTGTTGCCCTTGGCGTCATAGGTCAGGCTGTTGCGATCTCGCAACTGACTCAGAAAGGTTGCCAGACGACGGTTGGAAACCATGCTCAATTCAAGCAATCGACCGTTGATATCATTTTGTGCCTGGCAGGCATCCAGTTTTGCACGAAGCTGCGCTATCTCGTCGGGATAGGCTGCCAGCTGCAGTGCCAGTTCCGGCATCTCTGCCAGCGTCTTGTCCAGGGTTTCTATCGCAGCAAGCAACTGCTGTTTGCGCTCGGTCAGTGCAGGCAGGGCCAGTGCCTGATGCTGCTCGAGCAAGCTGAACTCCTCTTCCAGAATGCCTTGCATCTGGCTGAGGTAATCATCTTGGGTGTGCAGTAACGAAGGTAAGTCCATCATCCCAGAACTTTGTCCAGATTGGCCTCGAAACTGAACATCTTCTTGGCAACAGCGTTGCTGTTGACCTGATATTCGCCACTCGCGACGGCTTTTTTCAGCCGTTCGACCTTGCTCTCATTGCCGGTCGAGGCGGTATTGAGGTTTTGTTGCATTTTTTGCAATTGTTGCGCCTCACTGGTCAAGGAGACGGAGTCCAGCTTGACAGTAGCCGCTTTGTTTTCGGGCGATGAGGTGACTGACTTGCTGCCTGTTCCCTGGCTATTAGCGGTATTTTGCAACCGATTGTTCGCCAAGTTGTTGATATTGTTGATGGCCATTTTAGTTACCTTCGTCTGCTTTAAGGTTTGCTTACCTGTTTATCGGTGCTGCAGGTCAAAACTTTAGAAAAAAGTTGTCAAGGATCCGAATTTAAAACGTGACCGATACGGCACCCACAGCACTGACTTTACCCTCAACGGTTTTGCCGGAGCGAATATTGACGAGTTTGATGATCTCTCCGAAGCTGCCATCTTGCAAGGCTCGGGCCATGGTTTTGATCTGGAAGTTGCTGTTTTCTGCCGTCAAAGTGACCTGATCCCCTTTACACACTACACAAACCTGGCTCAAACGGATGGGCTGCCCCGGTTTTAGCTCCCGCTTGCTGCGCACCCCGATAAGAGGAGCCGTGTCAGTCAGGTAGTCGCCGCGGATCAGGGTTTGATCCTGATAGGCCAGGACCAGCTGGCTTTCACTCAGCAGATCCCCCTTGGCAATGGGGTTGGCCACCGTGACATAGGGTTTTTGAATGCTGACCCGCACCGGGAGATAGACGTCCCAGGGTTTGTCTTCCTCACATTTAAGGTAAACTGTTGTATTGCGGCGAATTTCCATTTTTGCTGGTAAGCTGATAGTGAGCAGATCTTCGCAGCGGGTCAGTGGGAGCCGTTCATCCAGCGTGGCAGGGGTAACCTCGGCTCTGGCATCCAACGGAACATCCAGCTGGCTGTAAACGAACTCTTGTGCCCTTTCTTGCAGATAAGTAGTGACGTCCGAGGCGTAGCTGGAAGATATGCTGCCAAAAAAGAGGCTGATGAGTAAAAGTCGGTTAATCATTTTCGCTCGTTGGTCGATAAGTTGTTCACGCATATCACCATATTTAACTATGATTGCTTCAGAATCTGTTCGTTGTCACATCGATAGTCTGACGCAATCCATCACGCATGCATGATTAATGCCAAGCGTTTTTAGGGAGTGTTTATGGCCAGTATTCTGGACTCGGTCAACCAGCGTACCCAGCTCGTGGGACAAAACCGGCTGGAGTTGTTGTTGTTTCGTCTCAACGGACGTCAAAGATTTGGCATCAACGTATTCAAAGTGCGTGAAGTGTTGCAGTGCCCCCCCTTGACCGTGATGCCCAAACTGAACTCCTGCATTCGCGGGGTCGCCCACATTCGTGGCCAGACGATTTCGGTCATCGATCTCAGCATGGCGGTTGGCAAGCGTCCGATTGAAGATTTGAGCAAGTGCTTCATTATTATCTCCGAGTACAACCGCTCCATTCAGGGTTTTCTGGTGCATTCGGTCGAGCGCATCATCAATATGAACTGGGAGTCGATCCTGCCGCCGCCCAAAGGGGCGGGGCGCATCAACTATATGACGGCGGTCACCGAGGTGGACGGCGAGTTGGTAGAGATCCTCGATGTTGAACGTATTCTCAACGAGATCTCCCCGGTCTCTACCGAAGTGAGCAAAGAGCTGGTGGAGTCTAGTGTCGACCACCCGACCCTAGGACGTCCTGTGCTGGTTGCCGATGACTCATCTGTTGCGCGCAAACAGGTGCAGCGTGCGCTCGAAGCCATCGGGGTCGAGTGCGTGCTGGCAAAAGATGGTCGTGAAGCACTGAATATGCTGCTGGAAATGGCCAAAAATGGCCCCATCAAGGATCAGATTGCGCTGGTGATTTCGGATATCGAAATGCCGGAAATGGATGGTTACACCTTCACTGCAGAAATCCGGAATAATCCCAATCTCAAGGATTTGCATGTTATTCTGCATACCTCCCTCAGTGGGGTATTCAACCAGGCCATGGTGCAGAAAGTGGGGGCCAACAATTTCATCGCCAAGTTCCAACCGGATGAATTGGCCAAGGCCGTACAAAACGCACTCTAATAAAGAAGAACAGCTGCATGAAGACACTTTCGGACGACTTATACAAACAGTTCAGCAACTTTCTGGCGGTTCAGAGCGGGATCGTGCTGGGTGATAACAAACAGTATCTGGTGAAGAGCCGTCTTTCACCGTTGATGGCTCAGTTTGGCATCGAGAGTCTGTCTGATCTGGTTACCCGTGCAATGAGTGTGCGAGAGCGTGACCTGAAAATGGCCGTGGTGGATGCCATGACAACCAACGAGACCCTCTGGTTTCGTGATACCTATCCGTTTCAACTGCTTACCGACAAGATTTTCCCGGAATTGGGGAAAAGCGGCCGCCCCATCAAGATCTGGTCTGCGGCATCGTCGTCAGGTCAGGAGCCCTACTCCATCGCCATGACGGCGCTGGAGCAACAGATGAAAAAGCCGGGCACCTTGCCCGGTGGCGTCCAGATTGTCGGAACGGATATTTCGACGACTATGCTAAACCAGTGCAAGGAAGGCATTTATGACAGTCTTGCACTGGCTCGCGGGTTGTCACCCGAGCGCAAGAAGATGTTTTTTGAGCCTTACGGCGACAACAAGATGCGGGTAGTGGAGCGAGTCAGAAAATTGACCACCTTCCGGCCGATCAATTTGCTGGAAAGTTACAGCCTGCTCGGCAAGTTTGACATCATTTTTTGCCGTAACGTGCTCATCTATTTTGCGCCGGAAGTGAAATCGAAGATCCTCAACCAGTTTGCTGCCAGCCTCAATCCTGGTGGATATTTGATGTTGGGGGCGTCGGAATCACTGGCCGGATTGACCGACCGGTTCGAGATGATCCGCTGTAATCCGGGGATAGTCTACAAGGTCAAATAGGCCTGATAGCCTTGATATTCTGGGTTCTTGCCAGTTCATGTAAAGAGGGAAGCGATTAGCTTCCCTCTTTCTTTCTCTACAGCTCAATGTCTCTATTTGCCAGCCATTTCCAACCACTGCCAAGATGGTTAACAACCTGAGGTAGCCAGACGTTAGCTGGCTGCGGGAACGAGATACTCCCGTGGTTTCTGGTCTGCAATGTACTCATCCCCAGATCATCGAGTTGAGTGATTCGCTTATGGCACACCTCTTGCAAACAAAATATACCAAGCAGGAGGTGTGCTATGGCTCTTTCATTTGACAAGGCATTCGGTGTTCATCAACACACGATAAGCGTTCGCGCCAAGCGTGCTGAAGTGCTGTCCAGCAATATTGCCAACGCGGATACCCCGGGTTTCAAAGCCAGAGATATCAACTTCGCGCAGGCGTTGCAGGAGGCCCAGTCGCATCAGGGTTTTGGTCTGGCAACGACCAGCGAAAAGCATTTTGCCTTGAATATGGACGCTCCGGGTACCGTGCAATATCGCAACCCGCTGCAACCGGATACCGGTGACGGCAATACGGTCGATGTGCAGCAGGAGCGCAGCGAGTTTCTGCGCAATAGCCTCGAGTATCAAACCTCCCTTGAATTTATGAATAGCAAGATCAGTGGCCTGCTGAAGGCCCTGAAAGGAGAGCAGTGATGAGTTTGTTCAAGGTCTTCGACATAGCAGGCTCGGCTATGAGCGCACAGTCGGTGCGGCTCAACACGGTTGCCAGCAATATGGCCAACGCGGACAGCGTCAGCTCCAGTGTGGAAAATACTTACCACGCCAGGCGGCCAGTCTTTGCCGCCCAGCTCGATCAGGCGATGTCTGACAAGCAGGGCTCGGTCGGGGTTGAGGTGAAGGGGATTGTCGAGAGCAAGGCGCCACTGCTTAAAGAGTACAACCCCAACCACCCGATGGCGGACAAAGACGGCTTCATCTTCAAGCCGAACGTCAACATGGTTGAAGAGATGGCCGACATGATCAACGCCTCGCGCAGTTACCAGACCAATGTCCAAGTTGCAGATTCGGCCAAGAAGATGCTGCAGCAGACGCTCCAGCTTGGCAAGTCCTGATAGGAGGGATGCAGCATGGTCGATACAACCAATAATGTGAACGGTATCAGCCGTACCACGACCCAGACGACAGGCACCACAACGGCGCCGAAGAAAGAGCTGGATCAGGCTTCATTTATGAAACTGCTGACCATGCAGCTGTCATATCAGGATCCCTTCAAGCCGGTCGACAATGCCCAGATGCTTTCCCAGATGGCCTCCATGTCTACGTCGGAGGGGATCAGTAGTCTGTCTACCCAGATGGGCAAGCTTAATGACCAGATGATATCCAGCCAGGCTCTGCAAGCATCCTCCTTGGTTGGTCAAAATGTATTGCTGAACAGCAATATGAGTTATTTAGACAAGGAGGGGGGATTTTCCGGTGTAGTAGCTGTTGGCACTACCAATAAATACGCGAATATCAAAGTTACCATCGAAGATGAAAAGGGCCAAGTTATCAAAGAGTTTCCTCTGGAAGGAGACCAAAAAGGTAACGTTGAAGTGGCTTGGGATGGTACAGACAAGGCTGGTAAACGGGTTGCCGCAGGAAAATATGTCATCAAAGCCAGCGGCACTCTCGATGGCAAGTCTGAAAGTATTGGTGCATATGCCTATGCCAAGGTGGACAGTGTTGCCTTGGGTAATGCTGCTAATCCTACTCGCCTCAATTTGAGAGGCCTTGGTAGCGCGTTTTTGCAAGATATTCTGCAGATTTCAGGAAGCAATTCAAATCCGACGGTTACACCGTCAAAAACCACGTCGACAGCATCGATCTAAGGAGCTGGATATGTCATTTAACAATGCCTTGAGCGGTGTCAACGCGGCACAAAAAGACTTGAACGTCACCGCCAACAACATTGCCAACGTTAACACCATGGGCTTTAAAGAGTCCCGTGCCGAGTTTGCGGATGTCTACGCCAACTCCATCTTTGTCAATGCCAAGACCCAGGTCGGTAACGGTGTGGCAACCGGCGCGGTTGCCCAGCAGTTCCATCAGGGGGCGCTGCAATTCACCAATAACGCACTGGACCTGGCGATTCAGGGTAATGGCTTCTTTGTGACCTCTGACGGTCTGACCAACCTGGATCGCACCTACACCCGTGCCGGTGCCTTCAAGCTCAATGAAAACAGCTATATGGTCAACAATCAGGGGCATTATCTGCAAGGTTATGAAATTAATACTGATGGTAGCCCGAAAGCAGTTAGTATCAATGCAACCAAGCCGATCCAGATTCCGGATCGTGCAGGTGAACCGGTGAAGACGACTAAAATAGAAGCAAGTTTCAACTTACCTTCAACTTCAACAACCAAACCGCAATCATTCAATCCTTCAACATTTGATCCAAAAGATTCAAAAACGTATTCGTCATCCACCTCTGTGGTTATTTATGATTCTTTGGGAGAACCTCATACTATTACTCAATATTTTGTCAGGGATGCGGATACCGTTGATCCGACCAAACCAGCAGACCCACCTGCTTGGCGCATGTATCTTTATCAGGGTGACAAGCCTATTGATATCGACAATGGAACCGCCCCGACGATGGCTGCTGGCCTGAACCCAGCACCCAAAGCAGCCCAAATTACCTTTGGGTCTGATGGTAAAATGACGGGAATGATCCCTACTACGCTCAAAACTGAACCACTTGGGACTGTCGGTGCAACTGGTGCGGGCATTATTACTAATGGTGCCGACCCGACTCAGCAGATTGATATCAGTCTTGATTCGGTGACTCAATATGCTTCACCTTTTGAGGTCAGCAAATTGACACAGGATGGTTCTACTGTCGGCCGTTTGACCAAGGTGGAGATCACCCCGGATGGCATTGTGTCTGCAACTTACAGTAACGCTACCACCATCAAGGTGGCGATGGTTGCCATGGCCAAGTTTGCCAACTCGCAAGGGCTGACTCAGGTTGGCGATACCTCCTGGCGACAATCTCTGCTCTCTGGCGATGCTTTGCCGGGGACACCCAACTCGGGCACGTTTGGCACCATCAAGTCATCGGCGCTAGAGCAGTCCAACGTGGATTTGACTTCCGAACTGGTTGATCTGATCACTGCCCAGCGTAACTTCCAGGCCAACTCCCGTTCGCTGGAGGTCAACAGTTCGCTGCAGCAGACCATCCTGCAGATCCGTTAATCGCGCAATCCATGATCATGAGAGGGGGCTTTGCCCCTCTCTGTTTCTGTCGTATTCCCATCCTCCTTATCCCCCCCATATTTCTGCTGTTGGCACTCTAATTGCATTTCTCCTGTCAGAGTCATCTGTTTGACGGAGAATTCCATGGATCACCTGCTTTACATCGCCATGTCCGGGGCCAAAGAGACCATGAACAGCCTGGCTGTTCGGGGCAACAACCTCGCCAATGCCAATACCACCGGCTTCAAGTCCGATTTCGAGCAGGCCAGGAGCATGCAGGCGTTCGGTGAAGGCTTGCCAAGCCGGGTGTTTGCCATGGCAGAGCGTCCGGGTCAGAACCTGCAGCATGGCATGCTGATGACCACCGGACGGGATCTGGACGTGGCGGTGGATGGTCCGGGCTGGATTGCCGTGCAGGATCCCAAGGGCGGTGAAGCCTATACCCGCATGGGGAATTTGCAGGTCAATGCGACTGGCAACTTGCAAACCTCGACCGGCCTGAATGTGGTGGACGACGGGGGTCAGCCTATCGTGCTGCCGATGCCGATGGAGAAACTCGAGATCAATCGGGATGGCACCATCAGTGGTCGACCGGAAGGGGCTGCCGCCAACTTGCCGGAAGATTTCCAGCGGATCAAGCTGGTCAACCCGGCCGCCGATGCGGTGGAGAAGGGGCAAGATGGTCTGTTTCGCCGCAAGGATGGCCAGAATGAAGCCGCCTCGGCCAATGTCGGCCTGATTGCCGGCTCCCTTGAGGGGAGCAACGTCAATGTGGTGGATGAGATGACCAACCTGATCCGGCTGCAACGTCAGTTCGAAACCCAGGTCAAAATAATGAAGACGGCCGAAGAAAATGATGAAGCTCAAACCCAACTGCTGCGAATCAGCTAATCAAGGAGTTACCTATGAATCCCGCACTCTGGATCAGCAAGACCGGGTTGGATGCACAGCAGACCAATATTTCGGTCACCTCGAACAACTTGGCGAACGCCAGCACCGTGGGCTTCAAAAAGTCACGGGCCATCTTTGAAGATCTGCTTTATCAAAACATCAACCAGCCCGGTGGCCGCTCCTCTGCCGATACCGAGCTCCCCTCCGGCTTGATGCTGGGTGCGGGTGCCAAGGTGGTCGCGACCCAGAAAAACCACAGCCAGGGCAACGTGCAAACCACCGACAACTCGCTGGATTTGATGATCAGTGGCCGTGGTTACTTTGAAATTCAGCTGCCGGATGGCAGTGCAGCCTATACCCGTAACGGTCAGTTCACCCTCAACGATGAAGGGACCATAGTGACGCCGGGCAACGGTTACACCCTGCAACCGGAAATCCAGATCCCGGAAAACGCCCAGAGCGTCACGGTGGGCGAAGATGGCCAGGTCTCGGTGCAGCTCAAGGGCGATGGCGCATCTCAGGTGGTCGGGCAGATCACCTTGTCAGACTTTGTCAACGCCAGCGGCTTGCAGCCGATGGGAGAGAACATGTTCGTCGAGACCCAGTCCAGCGGTGCCGCCATTCAGGGCAACGCCGGTGCCGATGGTCTGGGGGTGGTCAAGCAGGGGATGCTGGAGACCTCCAACGTTAACGTGACCGAAGAGTTGGTGAACCTCATTCAGGCTCAACGGGTCTACGAGATGAATTCCAAGGTGCTCTCCGCTGTGGACGGCATGATGTCCTTCCTGATCCAGCGTACCTAATTAGGAGGCGCATGATGAAAGCCGTATGGATGCTGGGATTGCTGGTGCTGGGAGGGTGTAGCAGTACTCCCAATACACCCAAGCCTGATGATCCCGAGTTTTCCCCCGTTTATGGGGAGTCGGAGCCGGTCTCGGTGCGGCCGACAGGGGCGATTTTCCAACCGGATCAGGTCAATGGCATCTATTCGGATATCAAGGCGCACAAGGTGGGTGACATCATCACCATCGAGTTGGCGGAATCGACCTCGGCCTCGAAAAAAGCCAATACCCAGAGTGGCAAGGATAACAAGTTCAATCTGGACCCGGTCAAGTTGGGTGGCGTGCCCGTGACCGCCAGCCCCTATGATCTCTCGGCTTCCATTGCTCAAGACAGCGCGTTCAAGGGCCAGGCTAAGGCGGATCAGAGCAACAGCCTGCAGGGCAATATTTCGGTCAGCGTGGCCAAGGTTCTGCCCAACGGCAATCTGGTGGTGCGCGGCGAGAAGTGGATCATGCTCAACAATGGCAATGAATATATCCGGATCACCGGCCTTATTCGCCCGGGGGATGTGACGTCTGACAACAGCGTCTCGTCCCAGAAGGTGGCCAATGCCCGCATTTACTACGGTGGTACCGGCGATCTGGCCAATAGCCAGGAGCAAGGGTGGCTGACCAGCTTTTTCAATGGCCCCTGGTGGCCGCTCTAGGAGATGTTATGAAGTCACTCCGTCTTGTCACTCTGCTTTGCTGTTTGCTCCCTCTGGGCATGGCTAACGCTGCCCGGATCAAGGACATCAGCTCGGTTGAAGGGGTGCGCAACAACCAGCTGATTGGTTACGGCCTGGTGGTGGGGCTGCCCGGTACTGGCGAGAAGAACAACGCCTTCACCGAGCAGACTTTCCGCACCATGCTCAACAACTTTGGCATCAAGGTGCCGGATAACATCAAGCCCAAGATAAAGGATGTGGCGCCGGTGGCGATCCATGCCGACTTGCCACCCTTCTCCAAACCGGGCCAGACCATTGATGTCACGGTTTCTGCCATCGGCGAGGCCAAGAGCCTGCGCGGCGGTACCCTGCTGCAAAGCTTCCTGAAAGGGTTGGATGGTCGGGTTTATGCAGTCGCGCAGGGCAGTCTGGTGGTCGGTGGTCTGGGGGCCGAGGGGGCTGATGGCTCCAAGGTGGTGGTCAATACCCCGACCGTCGGGCGGATTGCCAACGGTGCCACCGTGGAGCGGGAGGTGCCCAACTCCTTCAGTCAGGGGGACACCATCACTTTCAACCTTAACCGGCCCGACTTTACCACTGCGCGCCGGCTGGCCGATGTGGTCAACGATCTGGTGGGGCCCAATACCGCTCAGGCGCTCGATGCCACATCGGTCAAGGTCTATGCTCCGCGGGATCCGGGTCAGCGCGTCTCCTATCTCGCCACCATCGAGAATCTGGAGGTGGATCCGGCCAATGAGGCGGCCAAAATTATCGTCAACTCCCGTACCGGCACCATCGTTATCGGCAGTCAGGTCAAGCTCAAACCGGCGGCCATCAGCCACGGCGGGCTGACGGTGACCATCGCCGAGAATAAGCAGGTCTCCCAGCCCAACCCGCTATCGGGGGGAGAGACGGTGGTGACCAACAACTCGACCATCAATGTCCAGCAAGAACCGGGGCGGATGTTCAAGTTTGATACCGGTGCGACCCTGGACGATCTGGTCCGCGCGGTCAATCAGGTCGGGGTCGCCCCCGGTGATTTGATGGCCATCCTCGAGGCGCTGCAGCAGGCAGGCGCCATCGAGGGGCAACTGGTCATATTGTAACAAGCGGCAAGTGGTTGCCACGGGTGGCAATGAGGTAAGCAAAATGGCGGAGTTTGACACCAACAGCGGCATGAATCTTGGGATGGTACAGGACATCAAGAACCTGGACCGTCTGCGCCAGATGAGCCAAAGCAAAGAAGGGCAGGCCGAAGCGCTCAAGAGTGCATCGCGCCAGTTCGAGTCAATCTTTACCCAGATGCTGTTTCAGAGCATGCGTCAGGCCAACGGGGTGTTGACTCAGGACAACCCGATGAACAGCAGCTATACCCAGTTCTATGAAGGGATGCTGGATGAGCAGCGGGTTGCCGACATGTCGAGCAAGGGGGGGCTGGGACTGGCTGACATGGTGGTCAAGCAGCTCTCTCCCGAGACCTTTACCCATCAGGATGGGCGGGTGCTCAAGATGCCGCAGCGTACCGAACGGACCTACAAACCCTATCAGCCACCCACGGCGGCGGCCGACGATTTGATCGCTGTATCAAAAGTTGGCAAAGATTTTGCTGAGAAAGAGATGGCGGAGGGGGCCAAGGAGAGCCACGGGCTCACGATGCCCCATCGACCACACCGCAGCATACCGCCCATGGGGCAGGTTGTCAGCGAAGAGGGCAGTGCCAGCGGGAGTGGGGGCAAGGAGTTCGATACGCCGGAAGAGTTCGTCAATCGCCTGATGCCGCTGGCCAAAAAAGCGGCCGACAAGCTGGGGCTAAGCCCGGCGGTACTGGTCGCTCAGGCGGCACTGGAGAGCGGTTGGGGCAAGCGGGTGATCAAGGATGGCGAGGGGCAGGTGACCCATAACCTGTTTGGCATCAAGGCAGATCCGCGCTGGGAAGGGCCCAAGGCGGTGGTCAGCACGCTGGAGTATGAGCAAGGCGTTGCCTCCCGTCAGAAAGCGGCATTTCGCTCCTATGAGTCGTTTGAAGAGAGCTTCAATGACTACGTGGACTTCCTCACCTCCGGCTCTCGCTACAAGGGGGCCCTGGCGAAGGTGGATAGCCCGGACCGCTACTTCGAGGCGCTGCAACAGGCGGGTTATGCCACCGACCCGCACTACGCCAGAAAACTGAAACAGGTATTGCGCAGTGATGCCATTGCCCAATACAACGAGATGGAGCTGTAACATATGGCAAGCGACCTGCTTGGGATTGGTTCATTGGGCGTGCTGGCGCAGCAACGCCTGCTGCAGACCACCAGTAACAACATAGTGAACGTCAATAGCCAGGGCTATGTGCGTGAGCGTACGCTGGTGTTTACCAATTCCATCGGGCTTGGTACCGGTGATATCAAGACCCAGCGGGTGATCAACGACTATATGCAGGGGGAGGTGCGCCGGGATACCTCCGCCTATCACGCCTCTGTGACCCATTACGAACAACTTGCGGGTGTTGACAGCTTGCTGGGGGATACCAGCAACAGTGTGGGGGCGGCCATTACCTCCTATTTCAAATCATTTCACTCTGCCAATGAATCGCCCGCCGAGATCGGTGGTCGCAAGGTGGCGATGACGGAGTTGAGCGGTATGGTCAACCGCTTCCATACCCTCTCGGCGCAGCTCGACAAGCAGAGCGATACTCTCAACACACGCATCGAAGATGAAACCAAGCAGGTCAACAGCCTGCTCACCAGCATCAATGATCTCAACCAGGCCATTATCCGCACCCAGGGCTCACCCGAAGAGAACCTGATGCTGTTTGATCAGCGGGATGAGGCGATCCGCCAACTGTCTGAGAAGATGGACATTCGCACCGTTGCCCAATCCAACGGCAGCATGCTGGTCAATATGAGCACTGGCCATTCGTTGATCCTCGATGGGGGCGTCGCCCAGTTCAAGCTGATTGCCGGGGATCCTGACTCCCGGGATCAGGAGCTGCAACTGACTCTGGGGGATAATCAGGCAACCATCGATCACGATACATTTGGTGGGGCCATGGGCGGGCTGTTCAAGGCTCGTACCGACCTCGAGCCCACCAAGCGCGAGCTGGGGCAGTTGGCCGTGGCGATGACTGATGCCTTGAACCAGCAGAACCGCCTAGGGATGGATCTGGATAACGAGATTGGCGGCGATATCTTCACCCTGCCGACCAGCAAGGGATTGCCATACGGCAGTAATACCGGGACGGTCGGGGCAAATGTCAGCTTCGTGCCGGGCAAGGGGACGTCAGTCACGCCATTTGATTACGAAGTGCGCTTTAGCAGCGCAACCGGTTATGAGGTGTTCTCGCTGGACAAGTCGGGCAATCGCACCTCTGTAGCGACTGGCACCACCCCTCCTGTAACGTTTGAACTCACCGGTCACGGTATTTCAATCGACCTCACCGGTACTCCGGCTGCGGGTGACAAATTGTTGTTGCAACCTACCAAGAGTGCTGCGGCGGGCCTTGGCCAGCTGATCACCCGGCCGGAAGATCTTGCTCTGGCTTCTCCGCTGAAAGCCGAGAAGACGACCAATAACATCGGCAGTGCTGATATCAAGCTGGGGGGGGTGTTCAATACAGGGGCGGGATCTGGCTTTGGCACCAATACGCTTGATCCCGCGGCACCTCAGGTGGTCAAAATAAACAACAGCGGCGACTACGAGGTCTATGACCAAGTGGGTACGTTGATGGGAGTAGCACCAGCAGCCAGCAAGGGCCAAAATTTGATGGCCGCCTTGCAACTCCCTCCACCTGCCATTGGGCCTGTCTACTCTAATCCCCAAAAGATCCCTGGCTACGAGTTCAGTATCACCGGAACGGTGAATGCTAACGATAGCTTCAAGCTCAGTTACAACAGCAATGGCTTTGCCGATAACAGCAATGGTCTGGCATTGGCCGAATTGCAAAACAAGGATCTGGTGCGCAAGAGCACCAATGGTGGGACTACCAACGACAAGATGACCTTTAATCAGGCCTATTCCGGGTTGGTGATGGAAGTCGGTAACAATACCAGTCAGGCAAAAACCTTGCTCAAGGCCAATGAGTCCAAGCTTATCCAGAGTACCGGTATCTTTGAAAGCGTGTCAGGGGTCAATCTGGAGGAGGAGGCAGCCAATCTGATCCGCTTTCAGCAATCCTATGCTGCTTCTGCTCAGGTGGTCAGCACGGCCAAAACCATTTTTGATACTCTGCTCTCGTCCGTGAGGTAACGTCATGCGCATCACCACCAACATGATCTATGACCGGAATATCTATTCCCTCAACAGTGCCAATGAGCGGTTAGACAAGGCGTATCAGCAGCTGCAAACCGGTAATAAATTTCAGACTGCCGGCGAAGATCCTGCGGGGATGAGCCAGAAGATGGCGTTGACCAAGGAGATCGACCTGTTCAAGCAGTATGGGGTCAATGGCAGCTTGCTGGAAAACAGCCTGGGACATGAAGAGACGGTATTGGATTCTCTCAATACGGCGATGCTCAGTGCCCAGACCCTGATTCAGAAATCCAATAATGGCGCGGTCAGTGACGATGATCGCAAGGCTATTGCCAGCGAATTGGAAGGGTTGCAGCAGCAGATGTTCGACCTGATGAATAGCAAGAATTCCTCGGGTGAATTCATCTTTGGCGGCAATCAGAGCAAGACCCAGCCTTATATCAAAGACGCCAACGGAAAATATATTTATCAGGGCGATCCTGGCCAGCGAAATATTCAGGTATCACCCACAGTGCAAATTGCTGCCAATGATTCGGGACAGGATCTGTTTGAAATTGTGGCGACCCGAAGAACCGCCAGTGCCACCACCGCGAATATCAAGGTCGGGATCGGCGATCAGGGTAATTTTGATAATTTTTTCAAATCCAATTACAACTCGGCACTGCCCAGCAACACCTATACCGTATCAACGACAATCGGTCCACCGGATACCTATGATATCAAGGATAGCGGTGGCAATACCCTGCAAACGGGTAACTATACTGCCGGTACCAAGATCCCTTTCAATGGTCTGGAGTTGACCATTGATCTGCCAGCCGGTGGCGCGGCTCAGCAGTTTGACCTCAATCCACCGAAAAATGACAATATATTGAACGGTATGTCGGATTTTATTACGGCTCTGCGCGATCCCACTATCTCTGCCGAGACGTTCGAGCAGAAAATAGCCGATGCCACCGTCCATATGAAAAATGCCCGCCTGAATATCGATCATGGATTGGGTGAGCTGGGTGGCCGGATGAACAGTCTGGAGCAGGTTATGGGCTCCAATGAAGGGCTCAGCACCCTCAACTCAGAGGCGAGAGCCAAGGTGTCGGAAGCGGATCTCTATGAGGTTATTTCGACGCTCTCCAAAGAGGATGCGGCATTGAGTGCTTCGCAACTCTCTTTCAGCAAGATAAGTCGTCTGACGCTATTTGACTATATCCGCTAATGAAGGGGCCCTTTGGGGCCTTTTCTGTTATCGCTGCTCTGCAAACCGGTTTCGCGTTATTTCCTGCCAATTGTAACAAGCTGTTGCCATCCCCCATTTAATGGTTGCTGCGGGGTTGACCTCCCTGCGGTATTGGATAATCATGCCGCCCGCACAACAGAGGGTTGTGCGTATTATTTGCAGCATCTCGTTAGGCGAGGCTCCTGTATAAACACAGGCCACTGATCTCACGACGTCCAGAGACGCCCAAGATCAGGACAGTTTTCATCGGATTAAGGTGTAAACCCAAGTGGCTTCCGGCATGCCGGATACGTTATACAGTGCTAAAGCTGGTACGTGGGGATGATGACACGCCGAACGGCGTCATTTCCTGCCTATTACTCGTCAATCAAATTGCTGTTTTCTTATCGTTGCATCCGGCCATTTCCGGAGGCGTTCAGGCTTGCCTGAAATCACATGAGGACATCTGTGATGAAGAAAACACATACCATTCTTAACCGTCACCAACTGCTCGATCTGGCTGCCCTGCAGGGCTGGCTGGAGTCCAATCTGGATCCGGTTCAGCGCGCCGATCAACTGCTGACCCTGCGGCCAGAAGAGCTCAACTGTGTCTTTGATACGCTACCTGCCCCGCAAGGTGCAGAGCTGCTTGGCTCACTCTCTGCCGAGAGTGCCGGTCGCCTGTTGCAGCGGCTGCATGGCAGCATTGTCAGCGTGTTGCAGGAGGCCATTCCCCGTCGCGAGATGGTGGCCATCCTGCGCAAATTGAGTCGTCAGGATCGCACCATGTTGCTGGCCCGTTTCCCGACCCAGGCTCAGGCCATGTACTACTCCCTGCTGGATTGGCCCACCGAGTCGGTGGGAGCCAACATGCGCCACGAATATCTGGCGGTGCGGGAGGAGGACACGGTCGGTCACGCCAAACAGCTGATCCACGATGCCTGGGACAATGCCCAGCTGTTTCGCCATATCTATGTGGTCAACGGGGATGGCCGCCTGCAAGGGAGCCTCTCTCTCAAGACCCTGCTGATCGCCGATCCGCTGGCCAGCGTGGCAAGTCTGATGGATCGGGAGACGGTGCGGATCAACGCCCGGGCGGATCAGGAGTTGGCAGCTCGCCTGCTAATCGACCGCGATCTGTCGGTCCTGCCGGTCGAGGATCAGGGGCGACTGGTCGGTATTTTCCATGTCGACGATGCAGCGGATATTCTGGAGCTCGAATCCACCGAGGATGCCGAGATGCAGGGTGGCTCATCGCCGCTCGATACCCCTTACCTGCAGGCGACGCCCTGGCAGCTGTGGCGCAAGCGGGTGGGCTGGCTGCTGATCCTGTTTGTAGCGGAAGCCTACACCGGCACCGTGCTGCGGGCATTCGAGGAGCAGCTGGAGGCTGCCATCGCGCTGGCGTTCTTTATCCCCTTGCTGATCGGTACCGGTGGTAATAGTGGCACCCAGATCACCACCACCATAGTTCGTGCCATGGCGGTCGGAGAGGTGAGTCTGCGCAATCTCGGCACCGTGCTGAAAAAGGAGCTCTCTACCGGTCTGCTTATCTCTGCGGCCATTGCGGTTGCGGCCTGGATCCGGGCATGGAGCCTCGGCGTCGGCCCCCAGATCGGTATGGTGGTGACCTTTACCATCATCGCCATCGTGCTCTGGAGTGCCACGGTCGCGTCCATTATTCCCATGGTGCTGCGCCGTTTCCGCATCGATCCGGCGGTGGTCTCTGCGCCGTTCATCGCGACGCTGGTGGATGGTACCGGCCTTATCATCTACTTCGAGATGGCCAAGTGGTTGTTGCCCGAGTTGCAGTAACGGGCAGATTGATATGCAAAAGGCAGCCAGTGGGCTGCCTTTTGCATTTATCTTTCCGGTTTAGCCGAGCTGGAACAACAGTGGCCAGCCCTGCTCCTGGCAATAACGATGCTCCTTCTCCAGATTCTGCATCAAGAGACGGTTATCCTCGCACCAGTCGATCGGCAGGGTCACGACCAGCTGATCGCCTTGCACTGCGACTTTCCACTCCGGCAGCAGGTTGTCCTGGCGCTTGTGGTGGGCGGCCACCGCGAGGCGCAGAATGCGGATGCAGCGCAGCACCGTTTGCAGGTCGTGGTTGGGCAGGGGCGGCAGCTCGGAGAGCTTGAGCCCCTTGCGCTGAAAGCGCACCAGCGCGGCCAGCAGGGCCTGATCGTCCTGGTTGAAGCCGGGCAGGTCGGTGTGTTGCAGGATATAGGCGGAGTGGCGATGGATGCCGCTGTAGTTGATGGCAAGGCCAATTTCGTGCAGCCGCGCTGCCCAGCCGAGGATGGCGCGATAGGGCTCTATTTCCATCTGCCACGGCTCTTGCAAGGCATCGAACAGGGTCAACACGCTCTGCTCCACCCGGGCGGCTTGTTTGCGATCCATCCGGTAGTGGGTGCCCAGCGCCTGTGCGGTACGCTCGCGGATATCGTGGTGCTGCAAGCGCTCCTCGAACTCGTAAAGGAGCCCTTCGCGCAGTGCACCGTCAGAGTAGTCCAGTCGCTCGATGGGCAGCGAGGTAAACAGTCCGAGCAGGATGGCGACCGCGGCGGCAAACACCTCCAGGCGCTCTTCGGTGAGCCCCGCCAGCTTGAGGTTATCGACCCGCTTGCGCTCAATCATGACGGCCTTGAGATGTTCCAAGCCCGCGAGGGTGATGCTGCCATCGGTCCAGCCCTCGCCCTGCAATACATCGCGCACGGTACGAATGGAACCGGAGCTGCCAAGGCAGCTCTGCCAGCCCAGCTTGCGATACTGGTTGATGATGGGGGCGAGCTGGTGCTGGGCCTCCAGCACCGCATTGCTGAAGTTTTTCTCGCTCAGCTTGCCGCTGGCAAAGAAGCTCTGGGTAAAGCTGACACACCCCATCTTGCGGCTGGTGAGGGCCTTGTGATCAAACCCTTCGCCGATGATGAGTTCTGTGCTGCCGCCGCCGATATCCACTACCAGCACCTGACCCTCGATATGCTGGGTATGGGCGACCCCCTGATAGATAAGGCGCGCCTCCTCCTGCCCGCTGATGATCTCGATGGGGTGGTTGAGCACCTTGGCCGCTTCACTGACGAATTCGCGGGCATTGCTGGCACGGCGCAATGTGTAGGTGCCGGCGATGCGGATCTGGTCCGGCTTGATATTGGTGAGTCGCTCGGCAAACAGTGACAGGCAGGCGAGGCCGCGTTCCATCGCCTCCGGGCTCATTCGTTTCTGCTCATCCATCCCTTCGGCCAGACGCACCCGCTCCTTGATGCGATCGACGATGCGAAAACGTCCTTCGCTCAGGTGGGCGATCACCATGTGAAAACTGTTGGAGCCGAGATCCACGGCAGCATAGAGACTATTGTCCATTGTTTGACTCGATACGTTTGAGATAGTCGTAAATCGCGACCTGAGAGCGGATCTTGCGGCGGTTTCCCCGCTTCACATATTCGTTCTTCTGGTCGGCATCGATCACCCGTGCCTTGCAGGTATCACTCAGTTGTAGCTCGAGAATATCCATGATGCGCTGCTTGAGCCGCTCATCATAAATGGGCGTACCCACCTCGATCCGGCCGTCGATATTGCGGCTCATCCAGTCGGCGCTGGAGATATAGAGCTGGGGGTTGCCCTTGTTGTGGAACACCATCACCCGCGGATGTTCAAGGAAGCGGTCGATGATGCTGATCACCTTGATGTTGTCACTGAGGCCTGGTACGCCCGGACGCAGGGCGCACATGCCACGGATGATCATCTGGATTGGCACCCCCGCCTGACCGGCGGCATAGAGGCGGTTGATGAGATCCTTGTCCACCAGATTGTTGATCTTGAGGATGATGCCGCTCGGCTGGCCCGCCTTGGCGTTGGATAGCTCGTTATCGATGAGACGATAGAGCTGACGGCGGCTGTTGATGGGGGAGACCAGCAGGTGGTTGAACTTGTAGCGCCGATACGGATATTCGATGTATTCGAACACTCCCTCTACTTCGGCGGTGATATCCGGATTGCGGGTCAACAGCGAGAAGTCGGTGTAGATCTTGGCGGTTTTTTCGTTGAAGTTGCCTGTCCCGATATGGGCGTAGCGTACCGGCTCGCCATTTTCGTGGCGGGTGATGAGGCAGAGCTTGGAGTGGATCTTGAGGCTCGGCACCCCGAACACCACCTTGACTCCGGCATCGGTGAGGATGTTGGCCCAGTCGATGTTGGCCGCTTCATCGAAACGGGCGCGCAGTTCGACCACCACGGTCACCTTCTTGCCGTTGTTAGCGGCATCGATGAGGGAGTGGATGATCCGCGACTTCTTGGCGACCCGGTAGATGTTGATGCGAATGGCGCTGACCGCCGGATCGAACGCCGCCTGGCGCACCAGCTCGGTGAAGTGGTGGAACTTGTGGTACGGGTAGTAGAGCAGAATATCCTGCTTGGTGATGGCATCGAAGGCGTTGACGAAGCCGTCAAAATCGCGGCAATCCAGCGCCGGCAGCTTGGGGTTTTCCAGATAGTCACGGCCCACGTTGGGGAAGCCGATGAAATCCTTGAAGTTGTGGTAGCGCCCGCCCGGCATGATGGCGTCGTAGCTGCTGATCTGCAGCTTGAGTTTCAGGAAGCTTATCATGGCGGCGGGCATCTCCCGCTCGTAGACGAAGCGCACCGGCATGGCGGTGAGACGCTGCTTCAAGCCGTCACTCATCTTGTCCAGCAGACTCAAGTCCAGCTGGTCGGAGAGTCCGTATTCGGCATCCCGGGTCAGCTTCACCGCATAGGCGGCAATCTCGTCGTAGTCGAAGAAGCCCTTGAAAATCTCGTCGAGACAGAAGCGGATAACGTTATCCAGAATGATGATCTGCTTCTTGCGGCGGGTGCCTTCCGGCGGTAACTGGAAGAAGCGGGGCAGGTCATCGGTCGGCACTTCCACCAGGGCGTACTGGATCACCTGACCGTTCTTCTTCATCTCGACGGCCAGATAGGTGTACTCATCCTTGAGGAACTTGACCGGATTGACCTCCTTGTTGAGCAGGATCGGGATGATGTGGCGCAGCACCTTCTCCTTGAAGAAGACCCGCAACCACTTCTGGATCGCCTCGGAAAGCTGGTTCTCGTTGACCAGGAAGATGTTGTGGCGGGCCAGCGCAATCAACAACTCCTTGTAGGTGTTGTCGAACGCCTCACCAAGCGCCATCACCTTCTGCTGGATGGCGCGTAGCAGCACCTTGGCTTCATCGTCGCCGCCATGTACTTCGTTGATCAGAATGCGGCGCTTGACGTCCGACACCCGCACCTTGAAAAACTCATCCTGGTTGGAAGAGAAGATCCCCAGAAAACGGACCCGCTCGATGAGGGGCACCGTCTTGTCCATTGCCTCTTGCAACACCCGTTCATTGAATGAGAGCCAGCTCAGCTCTTTCTCTTCATACAGCTTGTCGGTGCTCATGTTGTGCCTCTGTTTCAGGTCGCGTCTGCGCGGCAGTTATGGCGTTAATATATGACAAATAAATGACAAGATGGTTACTGCTCGCTGAACGCCTCGTCGATGTCGACCACCAGATCGTCGGAGAGGGACTCCAGCGCGGTGATCAGGTCATCCATGGCGAGCCCGTCGGGCAGGGCAACCAGCGCGTGGGCATAGAAGAGCGGGGCGCCGGAGTGGGGGGCCGGTTCACAGCCGGTGGTGAGATCGGCCACGTTGATCTCGAGCTGGCGCAGGATGCTGGCCACTTCGTGGACGATACCGGGACGGTCGTTGCCGGTCACCGTCATCATTACCTGATGGGCCGGTTCGGCGGTGGGGGTGCCTTCGGCAAAACTGATGGTCAGACCCGGCAGCAGGGCCAGCGCTTCACACAGGCTGCGATAGTGCTCATCGGGCACGGAGACATGGAGGATACCGGCAAACTGGCCCGCCAGTTCGCTCATGGCACTGCCCAGCCAGTTGCCCTGCTCGCGGCTGATGACGGCCGCCAGACTCTCGACGATCCCGGGTTTGTCTGCACCGATCACGGTGACCACCAATTGCTTTTGCATCCTGCTCTCCTTGAAATTGGAACTCTGGCTCGATCCCCATTGTGCCTGCTGTGGCTGGTCATATGAACCCCCGCCTGCGGGCAAATAGATAAAAAGACGGGACTTTTACACTTTCCATACGCTTGTCTGCTGCCTTGCGCCGTGGCGGCTGTGGTAAAGTGGTTCCCCTTTCGTGTTGTGAACTGGATCGTGCTCTCATGAATACCCTTGTCGTATCGGGATTGCTGTTGCTGGCGCTGCTTGTGCTGGCGATCTTCTGGAGCAGAGGCAGACAGCAAAAGCGCCTGCCCTATGATGTGCAGGAGACCCTGTTCAGTCCCGCCGAGCGATCGTTCCTCGGGGTGCTGGATCTGGCGGTGGGTGACAAGGCCCGGGTCTTTGCCAAAGTGCGGGTGGCCGATGTGCTGACGCCGCAGGCCGGGATCGGCAAAAGCAAATGGCAGCAGCACTTCAACAAGATCAGCGCCAAGCATTTCGACTATCTGCTTTGCCACCCCGCGGATCTCTCCTTTATCTGTGCCATCGAGCTTGATGACAGCTCTCACCGTCACCAGAAGCGCAAGGCGCGGGATCTCTTTCTGAAAACCGCCTGCGACAGCGCCTGTCTGCCGTTGCTGCAGATCCCGGCAAGTGCCAGCTATCTGGTGGAAGAGCTGCGCGAACAGATCCTGCCGCTGCTGGTCAAAACCAGCGAACCGCTGGCAGAGGATCTGCCGCACGGGGCGCGTCGCGAGCCGACGTTCAACCCTCTGCTGCTGGACGGCGTGGATGTCGGTGCCGGGATGCGTGGCCGTACTGCCCATGCCGAGGCCATCTCGCCCGCGTCGTTCCACGAGCCTGCCATCCACTCCAGGGGGATGGTGGAGATGCCACAGAGTGAGGGTGAGCTGGTCGATGGCCTGTTCGCCGACGTGGAGGATGACGAGGAGCGCGAGGTACACCACTGTCCCCGCTGCGATGCGCCGCTGGTGGAGCGGGAGGCGAAAAAAGGCCCCCACGCCGGTCGACTCTTTCTGGCCTGCAGCCGTTTTCCCGAGTGTCGTTACGCGGCGCCGCACCACCATAACCACCACTGAGTGCCCCTCACCGTGTCGCATGCTGCCCTCTGACGAGGGCAGTTTTCTTTGTGCGATGGGCGGCGTTTATGGGCGGCGCTGCATGCAGAAAATTCCTCGGCAAAATTTATCTAATCTCCCGTTTCTGTCGATACACTTAGCCTGAATACGACAATTTTTGACAATGTGTCGGAATTTTGGCACTTTGTGCCGGTCATGACGTCGCCCAACCGCGTTTTATGACCAAATAAAACAATAAGTTAGATCAGGACATCGCGAGGAATGGATATGGTGGAGATGGGCGTGTTGATTGTTGATGCCGATGCGCAGCGGCGCCAACAGTTGGGAACCGTGCTCTCGTTTATGGGGATCCCGTGGCAAGAGGTGGCGCAAGGCGATCTGGATGTGGCTATCGAATCCTCCGGTCCGCTGCAAGGGGTGCTGGTGGGTGAACTGATCGACCGTCCCTTGTCAGAGCTGCTGGCTGCCTTCCCTCGCACCCCATTCCTCTCGCTGGTTGAGGCCGATCTGCCCAACAGCAACTTCATCGGGGTCGTGCTCTCGCCCTTTACCTATGAATCCCTCACCCGTCATCTGCACTTCTGTCAGGCGTTTGTCTCCTTGCATCCCCGTCAGCAGACCCATGACAAGGGTCAGGCCCTGCTGCGCTTGCTGGTGGGCAAGGGGAAGGGGATCCAGGAGGTGCGCCGCCTCATCAGCCAGGTGGCCGAGACCGACGCCAACGTGCTGATCCTCGGCGAGTCCGGCACCGGTAAAGAGGTGGTGGCTCGCGCTATCCACGAACTCTCTTCCCGCAGCAGTGGCCCCTTCGTGCCCATCAACTGCGGCGCCATTCCGGCCGAATTGCTGGAGAGCGAACTGTTTGGTCACGAGAAGGGGGCGTTTACCGGCGCCATCGCGGCCCGTCGCGGTCGCTTCGAGCTGGCGCAGGGGGGCACCCTGTTCCTCGACGAGATCGGCGACATGCCAATGCCGATGCAGGTCAAACTGCTGCGGGTATTGCAGGAGCGGTTGTTCGACCGGGTCGGTGGCGGCAAGCCCATTCAGGCCGATGTGCGCATCATTGCGGCTACCCACCGGGATCTGGAGGCGATGATCCGCACTCAGGGTTTCCGTGAAGATCTCTACTACCGCCTCAACGTCTTCCCCATTGAGACGCCGCCGCTGCGAGATCGCATCGACGACATTCCGCTGCTGCTGCAGGAGCTGCTCAACCGCCATGCCGAGCAGCACCACGGCTTTATCCGGCTGACCCAGCGGGCGCTGGAGTCGCTGATGCAGTACCCCTGGCCCGGCAACGTGCGCGAGCTCTCCAACCTGCTGGAGCGGCTGCTGATCCTCTACCCGCACCAGATCGTCGATGTGGCCGATCTGCCGAGCCGTTATCGCCTGTTGCCGAGCGAGCCGCGGGATGAGCGGTTGACCGAGATGGATGAGCGCGATGCGCTGGCAGCGGTGTTTCAGGACCCGCCCGAGCTGGATCACTCCCTCGCTTCGGCCCGCACCATGCAGTTGCCGGAGGAGGGGGTCAACCTCAAAGAGATGCTGGCCGACCTTGAAGTGGAGCTGATCCGTCAGGCGCTGGAGTCTCAGGACGGGGTGGTGGCCCGTGCCGCCGATCTGCTCGGCATGCGCCGTACCACTTTGGTGGAGAAGATGAAAAAGTACGGGATGAGCAAGGACGTCTAAGGGTCAAAGCCTTGACGCCAGCACACAATTCATTGTTTTAATTCACATAATTTAGTGGCATGGAAATTGAATAACCTGACCCAATAGCCAGTTTGAGGTCAGGTTTATGACAATCCAGCAGCAGGACATGCCACTCCAGTCCCACGAAGTGAGCCAGCTCTATGCCATCTTCAAGGCGCTCCCCACCGGGGTGTTGCTGCTTGATGGGGCTGGGGTGGTCACCCGCGCGAATCCGGCGGCCATCTCCCTGCTGGGGGAGCCGCTGGAAGGGGAGCTCTGGCGCCACATCATTGCCCGCTGCTTCGAGCCGCGCGAGGATGATGGCCACGAGATCTCCCTGCGCGACGGGCGCAGGGTGCAGCTCTCGACCCAGCCGCTGCCGGATCAGCCCGGCCAGCTGGTCTTTATCAACGACCTGACCGAAACCCGCAAGCTGCAAGACCGCATCAACCATATGAAGCGGCTGTCGGCGCTGGGCAATATGGCGGCCTCGCTCGCCCACCAGATCCGCACGCCGCTCTCCGCCGCCATGCTCTATGCCGCCAATTTGGCCAACCGCACCCTCAAGCCGGAATCCCGCACTCAGTTTCAGCAAAAACTGATGGCCCGGTTGCAGGATCTGGAGAAGCAGATCAACGACATCCTGCTGTTCGCCCGCAATGGCGACAATCAGGTGGTCACCCCCATCTCGGTACAAGGGTTGCTGGCCGAAGTGCAGGCTGGTGCCGAGGCTTTCTGCCAGCAGCAGGGCTGCGAGCTGCACATGGAGGCGCCGGAGCCCGATCTCTGTCTGCTGGCCAACAGCAGTGCGCTGGCGGGGGCCATCAACAACCTGATTGCCAATGCCCAGCAGGCAGGGGCCACCTCGCTGCTGGTCAGCGCGGTGCGCTGCGGTGCCCGGGTGGAGATGCGAGTCATCGATAATGGCAAGGGGATCCCTTCCCATCAGCTCGGTCAGGTATTCGAACCCTTCTTTACCACTCGCTCCCAGGGCACTGGCCTGGGGCTGGCGGTGGTGCAATCTGTAGTGCGTGCCCATCAGGGGGAGGTCGGTGTGGCCTCGGTTCCCGGTGAAGGCACCTGCTTTACTCTGTCGTTCCCCCTGCATCAGCAACCGGTGCAGCTTGGAGGTGTAGCATGACCCATATCGGATCCAGGTTGTTAGCCGGGGCCAGCTGGCCGTTGGCGATTAATGTCGATGAGCTAGAGCTGTTGGCTGTGGGAGGTGTAGCATGACACAGGCCAGGATTCTGGTAGTTGAAGATGACAATGGCCTGCGCGAAGCGCTGGTGGATACCCTGTTACTGGGGGGCTATGAGTGCCGTGAAGCGGACAGCGGCGAGCGGGCTCTGCTGGCCCTCTCCCGTCAGCCATTTGACATGGTGATCTCCGATATCCAGATGGGGGGGATGGACGGTCTTACCTTGCTGGCCACCATCCGCCAGCAATATCCGCAGATCCCTGTGCTGCTGATGACCGCCTACGCCAACATCGATGGCGCGGTGCGTGCCATGCGCGAAGGGGCCATCGACTATCTGGCCAAGCCATTTTCGCCGGAGGTGCTGCTCAATCAGGTCAGCCGCTACGTGCCCGCCCAGAAGGTGGAGAAGCGAGCCGTGGTCTACGGGGATCCCAAAACCGCCGAGCTGTTCCAGCTGGCGACCCGGGTGGCCAGAAGCGAAGCGACCGTGATGGTGACCGGCCCGAGCGGAACCGGTAAAGAGGTGCTGGCCCGTTACATTCACGACAACTCTAGCCGCGCCGAGCAGCCTTTCGTCGCCATCAACTGCGCCGCCATTCCGGAGAACATGCTGGAGGCGACCCTGTTTGGCTACGAGAAGGGGGCTTTCACCGGTGCAGTGCAGGGTTGCCCCGGCAAGTTCGAGCAGGCGCAGGGGGGCACCCTGCTGCTTGACGAGATCACCGAGATGGATCAGGGGCTGCAAGCCAAGTTGCTGCGGGTGTTGCAGGAGAAAGAGATGGAGCGGCTCGGCAGTCGCAAGATGATCCCGCTGGATGTGCGGGTCATCGCCACCAGTAACCGGGATTTGAAAAAAGCGGTGCAGGATGGCCTATTTCGCGAGGATCTCTACTATCGCCTCAACGTCTTCCCGCTGCGCTGGTCTGCCCTGTGCGAGCGGCCCGGCGACATTCTGCCGCTGGCGGAACACCTGCTGGCGCTTCATGCCAGTCAGCAGGGGTTGCCGACACCACAGTTGACGGACGCCTCGCGGGAGCGGCTGCTGGCCCATCCTTGGCCCGGCAACGTGCGGGAGCTGGACAACGTGGTACAGCGTGCGCTGATCCTCAGCCCTGATGGCGTGATCGATTGCAGCCACCTCATTCTGGAAGAGGTAGACGAGCAGGAGATGGAGTTTGCCGTCGCAGAGCGCGCTTATGGCGGTGATCGCCTCGGTAGCGAACTCAAGCAGCAGGAGCACCAGATCATTCTCGACACCCTGCAAGAGTGCAACGGCAGTCGCAAGGATGTGGCCGACCGGCTCGGGATCAGCCCGCGTACTCTGCGCTACAAGCTGGCCCAGATGCGGGAGGCGGGGATCGACCTGCCAGCCTGAGGCCGGGAGGGAAACCGCACTGTGTGGGGGCTGTCATGGTCTTGACGGCTCGGCTCGATTATCATGGGGCCCTTGGCGCTTTGAGCCTGGGCCCTGTTTTTATTGGTAAAGCAGGGGACCGAGCCTTAATAAGGGACCCTTATGATCTCTCATCGAAAACTCGAAACCGTATTGAACCATCTGCTCGAACCTCACGCCATCAAGGATTACTGCCCCAACGGCTTGCAAGTGGAGGGGCGCGAGCGCATTCGCAAGGTGGTGACCGGTGTCACCGCCAGTCAGGCGCTGATCGACGCGGCGGTGGCTGCCGAAGCCGATGCCATTCTGGTCCATCACGGCTACTTCTGGAGCGGTGAACCGGCCCAGATCACCGGTATGAAGCAGCGTCGGCTCAAGACCCTGCTGACCCATGATATCAACCTGTTTGCCTACCATTTGCCGCTGGACGTCCATCCCGAGGTGGGCAACAACGCCCAGCTTGCCAAGCTGCTGGATATCAAGGTACGTCGGGGTCTGGAGCCGTGGAACAGCAAGAGTGTCGCCATGGTGGGCAAGCTGGAGCAGCCGATGAGCGGAGCCGACTTTGCCAAGCTGATTGCCGAGCGCCTTGGCCGCGAACCACTCTATTGCGGCGATACCGGCCCCGAGCTTATCCGTTCCGTGGCCTGGTGTACCGGCGGTGGCCAGAGCTACATCAATTTGGCGGCAGAGCAGGGTATCGATGCCTTTATCTCCGGCGAAGCTTCCGAGCAGACCATCCACACCGCCCGCGAGATGGGGATGCACTTCTACGCCGCTGGCCATCACGCCACAGAGCGTTACGGCGTCAAGGCGCTGGGGGAGTGGCTGGCGACCGTGCACGGGCTGGATGTCACCTTTATCGATATCGACAATCCGGTGTAGGGTCGCTTAGCCGCGTAATCGGACCTGACCGCTGCCATCGTGCAGATAGGTAGAAATGACAAGGGAGGCCTGAGCCTCCCTTGTTGCATCTGACATGCAGTTGTTAGCGGTTACTCGCAGGCGTAACCAGCGGGACCCAGCAGGGTGCCATCCAGTTGCACGGCACCATCTACCATCTGCAGCCGGCCTTCGCAGAACCAGCGTACCACCAGCGGATAGATGCTGTGCTCCTGCGCCTGTACCCGTGCCGCCACCTCATCAGCATCATCCCCTTCGAAGATGGGCACGCGGGCGTGCAGGATCACCGGGCCCCCGTCCAACTCTTCGGTGACGAAGTGGACACTGGCGCCGTGTTCACTGTCACCGGCATCGATAGCGCGCTGGTGGGTGTGAAGGCCCTGATACTTGGGCAGCAGGGAGGGGTGGATATTGATCATCCGCCCGGCGAAATGGCGCACCAGATCGCCGCTCAATATCCGCATAAATCCGGCCAGCACCACCAGATCTGGCTGATAGTCTGCCATCAGCGCCAGCAGGGCGGCGTCATACTCCTCCCGGCTGGCGAACTGCTGCTGGGCCAGAATGGAGGTCGCCACGCCTGCTTCTTTGGCGCGAACCAGACCATAGGCATCGGCCTTGTTGCTGATGACGCCGACCACCTCACCGGCGATCTTGCCGCTGGTGCAGTGGTCGAGGATCGCCTGCAGATTGCTGCCGCTGCCGGAGATCAGCACCAGGATGCGTTTCATAGGGGAGGTCATTTGGTTGTTGATCCGGTCATTCATTGAATGACGACCTGCTCCTCACCGTCGGCTGCCTTGGCGATGTGGCCGATGTGCCATGCGTTCTCGCCTTGTGCCTTGAGCAGGGTCAGCGCCTTCTCCAGCTGGTTGGCGGGCAGGGCGATGATCATGCCGACACCGCAGTTGAAGGTGCGATACATCTCGTGACGGGTGACGTTGCCAGCCTGCTGCAGCCAGCTGAACACCGCCGGCCACTGCCAGCTCTGCTCGTCGATCACCGCCTGGGTGTTGGCGGGCAGGACGCGAGGGATGTTTTCCCAGAAGCCGCCGCCGGTGATGTGGGAGAGGGCGTGGATCTCGCACTCCTTGATCAGCTTGAGTACCGGCTTGACGTAGATGCGGGTCGGCTCCAGCAGGGCGTTGGCCAGAGTGGTGTCACCTAGCGGCTGATGCACGTCGGCCTTGGAGACTTCCAGGATCTTGCGCACCAGCGAGAAGCCGTTGGAGTGGGGGCCGCTGGCGGCCAGGGCGATCAGGGCATCCCCTTCACCGACCTTGCTGCCGTCGATAATTTCGCTCTTCTCCACCACACCGACGCAGAAACCGGCGATGTCGTAGTCTTCCCCTTCATACATACCCGGCATCTCGGCGGTCTCGCCGCCCACCAGGGCACAGCCTGACTGCTCGCAACCGGCACCGATCCCGGTGACCACAGCGGCCGCGGTGTCCACGTCCAGCTTGCCGGTCGCATAGTAGTCGAGGAAGAACAGCGGCTCGGCGCCCTGTACGATCAGGTCATTGACGCACATGGCCACCAGATCGATGCCCACGGTGTCATGCTTCTTCAGGTCGATGGCCAGCCGCAGCTTGGTGCCCACACCATCGGTACCGGAGACCAGTACCGGCTCCTTGTAGCCCGCAGGGATTTGACACAGGGCCCCAAAGCCGCCAAGACCACCAAGGACTTCAGGACGACGAGTGCGCTTTGACACGCCCTTGATACGTTCAACCAGTGCATTGCCGGCATCGATATCTACGCCAGCATCCTTGTAGCTCAGTGAGGTTTTGTCAGTCACGCGTATTCCCCGTCATGTAAAGAAGTGGAGGGTAAAATTCGGGGCGTATTCTAACAGTGGCGGTGAAAAACCAGAAAGGAAATCGTTTGCGCGTTTTTGCGCGGAAATGCTCTACAAGCGGCGGCTTTTGTTGTATGATTCCGCGATTTTTTTGCGGCAGGTTAGAGGAGATAATAATGAAAGTCGTTGAAGTCAAACACCCCCTGGTCAAACACAAGATCGGTCTGATGCGTGAAGGCGATATCAGCACCAAGCGTTTCCGTGAACTGGCCAAAGAAGTGGGCAGTTTGTTGACCTATGAAGCGACCTCTGACTTCGAAACCGAGAAGGTTATCATCGATGGCTGGAATGGGCCAGTAGAAGTTGACCAGATCAAGGGCAAGAAGGTAACCGTCGTACCTATCCTGCGTGCCGGCCTTGGCATGATGGATGGCGTGCTGGAGCACATGCCGAGCGCCCGCGTCAGCGTGGTCGGTATCTACCGCGATGAAGAGACCCTGCAACCGGTTCCCTATTTCGAGAAGATCGTCAGCAACATCGAAGAGCGTCTGGCGCTGGTCATCGATCCGATGCTGGCCACCGGCGGCTCCATGATTGCCACCATCGATCTGCTGAAGAAGAAAGGCTGTCAATCCATCAAGGTGCTGGTACTGGTTGCCGCGCCGGAAGGGATCAAGGCGCTGGAAGCCGCTCACCCTGACGTAGAGCTCTACTGTGCTTCTGTCGACCAGGGGCTGAACGAGAAAGGCTACATCGTGCCGGGTCTGGGCGATGCAGGCGACAAGATCTTCGGTACCAAGTAACTTGAAACCTTGACCCGCTTCCCATGTGGAAGGGGTGATCGGAGCCGGCGCATCGCCGGCTCTGCTGTTTGTGGCCGCTTGTGCCAGCCTTGCCGCAGGATACGCCTTGCCGCTACCATAAGCACACTCTCCCATTTCGAGACTCTGTTCATGTTCAAACGTGTTGTGACCGCCCTCTGCTGCGGCTTGTCATTCATGGCCTCGGCCGCTCAGGTGGCCGACCTTTATCAGGGCAAGGCACCGACCAGTGGTGACATGGTGGCCGCTCAAGGGCAGGCACTGGGTCAGGTGCTGATCAAGGTGACCGGCAAGCGCGACATCCTCACCCAGCCGGTGGTGGTCAAGGCGCTGGCGGCACCGGGCGACTATGTCAAAAGCTATGGCTATCAGGATCAGGACTCGGTCAAGTATTTGAAAGCCGAGTTCAAGAGTGACAAGGTCAACAGCCTGGTCTCCGAGAGCCAGTTTGCGCTGCTTGGCCCGGCTCGTCCCCAGATGGCCATCTGGCTGGTGGTGGATCAGGGGGAGCGTCGCTTGCTGGCGGATCAATCCAGCGATGGTTGGGCGCAAGCCTTGCGCGATCAGGCACAGACGCTGGGGCTGCCCATCAGCATCCCGCTGATGGATCTCGACGACAACATGGCGGTCAGTGCCACCGACGTCTGGGGCCGTTTTGCCGACCCGATTTTGCAGGCGAGCCAGCGCTATGGCGCCGAGATGGTAGTGCTGGGCAAGCTGACGCCGGAAGGTGACAAGTGGAGCATCGACTGGGGACTCTACGGCCCCAAAGCGGCCGGTGAAGTGACCGAGCTGACCCGTGGCAACAGCAGTGGCACTCAGGCTGAAGTGGCGCAAGGGTTTGCCGATACCCTGGCGGCCTGGCTGGTGAAAAACTACGGTGCCCGCATTTCGGGTCCGGCAACCAGTCAGACCCTGGTGGTGGATGGCCTTGCCGAAGTGGACAGCATGATCGCCGTGCAGAAGATGCTGCAGGGGATGGCCAACGTCAGCAAGGTGGCGATCGGCAAGCTGGAGGGGGATCAGGTCACCTTCAACTTTACCCTGCAAGGTGAGCAGGCCGAGCTGGTGCGGGCGCTGCAGCTCGAGAGTCGTTTGCACAAGGTTGACGATAATGGCAGCGGTTTGCGTTACCAATGGTCGCAGCCCTGATTTTATAAGGCTTTTGTAGACCGCCCGGCTTGTCCGGGCGGTTCTCTATCTGCCTTTGCGATGATACACTTAACCACAAATGTCACAGTCAAAGCCCAACGAGTGAAGCAACCGGCCCAACTGTCTTTAGCCGTACAACTACCGGATGATGAAACCTTCGTCAGTTTTTATCCCGGCACCAATGCTCATCTGATCACCGCCCTCAAGAACGCGGCCATCGGTCAGGGATCGCCTTTCCTCTATTTCTGGGGAGCCAAGGGATCCGGACGCTCTCATCTGCTCCACGCCACCTGTGCCGAGGTCAACGCCCGCGATGCAGCGGCGGCTTATCTCTCCCTCGATCAGTTTGAACAGCTCGATCCCAGCATGCTCGATGCCCTCGAAAGCCTGCCGCTGGTCTGTCTCGACAGCCTTGAGGCGATCGCTGGCAATGCCGTGTGGGAGCGGGCGCTGTTCGACTTCTACAATCGCTGGCAGGAGAAGGGCGAGGGGACGCTGGTGGTCACCGGCTGCAGCGCTCCGCGCAAACTGGGGCTGCAACTGCCGGATCTGGCCTCGCGCCTCGACTGGGGTGTCAGTTTTCATCTCGAAGAGCTGGATGATGAAGGCAAGCTCAGTGCCCTGCAGCTGCGTGCCGAGCTGCGGGGCTTCAAACTGCCCATCGATGTGGGCCGCTTCCTGCTCAACCGACTCTCCCGCGATATGCGCACCCTGCTCACCACCCTCAATCAGCTCGACAACGCCTCATTTCGCGCCAAGCGCAAGCTCACCATTCCCTTTGTCAAAGAGATCCTCGAGCTCTGAGAACCTGGCTACGTTCTTACTGCGAGGCCGTGAGCAAGGCTCATGTGCTGCTCGGAATCCTCATGTATCCATATACACTCCGGTTCCTGCGCTGCTCTTCACCTCGCTGACGACCTCTCGTCACAGACCGTGAACCGGTTCTATAGCTTTGTTCCTTCTCCCTTCGGGAGAAGGGCCTTTCAAAAAGAAACCCCGGCTTCAGGCCTAATGCCGATCAGTTAAGGATCCATTGACCGATCCTCCTGATGTGTAAAAATCCGAAACCTGTTGATTGGTT
>NZ_JAPDCD010000031.1:0-58991 GCF_027705695.1 Aeromonas sp. QDB62
TTGGCGACTAATGAGATCGCACAAACTGGACTGAGTTCCCTTCCTCCAGTGATCTACTATTCGGAACAGCTATTTAGTGCTAGGCAAACACCAAAGAAAATCAGACCAACCCCGGAAAACAGTGGAAGCCGACGAAAAAGATAACGTAACCAGTAACTTTCCCGCGCCTTGTTTTTTAACGCTATGGAATGAAAGCTATACATCTGAGTTAATTCATCAAAATTGGTAATTTGCCTTGGTGGTTTTTTTTCTGTCATTAAATTCCCCTTAAACCGGTTCAAACACCGGTAAATGATTGCGATGAAACTGCTCGAGCCCGTACTGGCGTAAAGTCTCCAGCCAGCGTTCGGCCACGGTGCGGCCAACTTTCAGTTCAAGTGCGGCTTCGCGCAGCAACAAGAACTCGGTGCGCAGCGTGGTCGGCATAATGCCGGGATCGTCGGTATTCACCAGCACGCGCACTGGGCCTCGGCGCAGGCCGAACAGGTTGGCTTCCGCTCCTTGCTCCAGCACCGATTCGTCCGGCGGATACCAACGGAAAATCGGGTGTTCGGCGTGTGATTGCAATCGGGCAATATATACATTGGAGGTCGGGTTGGCTTCGATGATCAGCCCCAGCTTGTCATATTCAGTCAGCAGCCAATCCTGTAGCGCGTGCATAAACTCCAGCTCTGCCGGCGTGTCCACATCTTCCAACATGCCTTCATCAACCTTGTGACCCACTCTGGCACTCCCTTTGGGCACAAACCCGACATGAGCCGCCGCTTCGTCACCCATGCGCACAATGACCAGCGGCGCTTCTGTCAGCGAATCCAGCCATCTATGCCGAGCCTGATACAGCTGGCTGGCCAGCGTGCGTTGCTCACTCAATGCTTGATGATCTGGCAAGGCCGACAGCTCGCGGGAATCGACCGGCCAGGCACCACTCAACGAGTTCAGACGGAAATGGCAATTACGCCGCAAATACCACGCCTGATAGAGATCGTTCGGCGTGACATCACGCAAAGGGGCATGTTCGAAATCGGCCAGCGGATCGACAGACTTGTTGCCGTCGCAGCCGCAGCCATCGTTGGCTGCCATTAAATCGGGCGCTTGCCACCAAGTCGAGCGGCGCCAAAACCGGGCAATGCGTCGCTCGAACAAGGGTAACACCTGCTGCGCCAGCGGCAGTACGCAGCTCAGCACGCTGGCGTGATGCCACAGCCAGACTAGATTATCCAGATGCTCGTCCAGTGGCAGCAGCATCTCGCCCTGTCGGGCAGCCCACTGTTTCGGCACTATGCCGAGCGCCAGTGCATGTCCCAGTCGGTCGCCTTCGCGCATCTCACAAAAGCGCACTGTCTCGTCGATATGGCGCATACCCGATGCCGGATGGGCGTAATCCTCACCAGCATGAATGCTCAGGTGAAAGCCGGTGCTAGCCCCCTCGCCATCGGGCAGTGTCTTGAAGCCGCTACGCAGCCAGCGCAGCACCGGAGCAAACCACTCGATTTTCAGCGCGTTTTCATCCCCTGCTACATCCAGCCCACGAAACCATCTGGCAGGCTGAAAATGGAAATTCGGGTTCAGCTTTCCACCCAGAAACTCTTGCGTATTCCAGCCGGACGCACTTTGCAGATTGCCCATCAAGGTGTTTGCGTCTTGCCATAGTTTTTCGCTATTTGGCTTTGGGCGCTGGTTTTGTTGGTGAGTTTTCGAGCGTGAGAAATGGCCACAGAATTGCCGGCGTTCCATCGCCTGCATGGTGGCCAATGCTTGCATATCCAGCTTGATATCAGATTCGCCAAAAATGTATGGGGGCTTTGGTAGGGACAAACTAGCGTTCGCGATCAGACCACGCGCAATGTCACCAACTAACTTAGGCTTGAATGCCAATGGCCCTGACTTGATTTCTGCAAGATCAGCTTGACCTACCCACAATCTGCGAATGTTTCCTTGATAGTCGCCGCCCCGACCAAGTGCTGATTGATAGTAGCGCTCGGCAAAACGGGTCAGTCCTTGGCCATCCATGATCAGGCTGCGGCGCAGCTGATTGACGGTCTGCCAGAAACACAAAATGGCGGAACGTTGCAGTGGGTGGGTGTGCTGCTCGTTGTAGCGACGGCAAAGATAGACATACAGCCACAGCCAGCGATTAGCCTCACCACTGTCCATCGCCATTGCGAACTCACCCAGTAACCAATCCGCACTACCAAGATTGGCCGCAGACAGGCTGGTAGCCAACAAATCCCAGTCCGGCTTGCGGATAGATGTGTCCATGGCAAGATTGAGCCGCGCCAAATGCTGCGGCCAAGCATCCGGATGATATGGTTCCAGCAACAACACCAGCAGTTGCCGCGCACGGTGCAGCAGGGGCTGCAGACTGTTGTACTGTTCGCACTGCCACCGACTCGCCTTGCCATCCAGATTCAGCAACTGTCCAGCCAACAGATAGTCATCGAGGATCGCGCTATCGGCTGTGACTCCCCAGAAATGCACATGACCTTCAGCAAACGGCAGCGATGGGTTGCCGGGAGGGGCGAAAAATGCAGTCTGCGCGGACACGACACGTCGAATATCGTGCGCCTGTGGCTGCGGCATTTCATCCAGCCACTGCGCCAAGTGCCAACCGGCCAGTAGTGTCGGATCCATCCCTGCCGCCAGTCGTACATAAGCCTGAATTTCACCTTCGCGGTAGCAGAGCAAGTCGCCATTGCGCTGCAATAGCCGCTGTTGCAGCTCGTTCAGCCAAGGCAGGGTGGGTGTCAGCAGCAAATGACCATCAAGCATCCGCCCCATCAGCTGTCGCACATCGGTCAGCCGGTGCTCGCGCGGATAACGCGCCTCTATTCCCTCGACCAGAAAATGGTAGAAATCATCTTGCAGTTGATGCCAGCGGTCAGACTCCAGAGCATCCGAGGGTGTGAGTAATGTGTCCCAGAGTAATCCAGCCAACCGCTGATCGCTAAAAAAACACTCGGCGGCATGTTCAGTTAGGGTACGCTGGAGCATTACGCTGGTTCCTGCTCAGGGTCTGATTGTTGATCTAGTGTCAACGTCTGAGATGGATGTTTTTGCTCTGTTCTTACTGGCTGCTCATCAGAAGGTTTAAGTTGTGTTTGGGGGGGGAAACCGGCACAAATTGCAGCAAATGTCTTCGTCCAATAATTATCTGCGCCAAATTGATTTCGCATTTCTGATAGTATACTTTCTCTCTCCTCCGAGGTTTTTCTCTTGGCATTCTCACGAACACGTTTCTCAAAGGTATCTTCCGCGCCAGCCCTCATTCCTAATTTTTTGATTAAGAACTCCTTGGGTTGGGTAGCTCCATCAGTTACCTGGTGGGCACCTATCTCCCTCTTTTGGTGGGGAGTTCCCCCCTCCTTAATCCGCCCATCGGTGATAGTTCCGATTTTCAGAGCACTTCTCAAAGCAGCTAACTGTGGCTCCAAGCGTTGTTTAGGAATAGCATCCATTACTGGATCAATAATCAAATGACGCAAAGGATGGCTGGCTAACACACCCGAAATGGTTCGGGTTGCTTTAGCAAACATCTGCCGAGCATCCGCAGAAGTCGAGCCCCTAGATAGATGCTGTTTATGTGGAGCAAGATGGCCAATATTCATCTTGAAATGGTCATTACTCTCGAAGTTTTTTACTGAATGCAAACCAACACCAGTAACTAATTCTGGCAAACCAAACAAACTTCCTTTCTCAAAACTGCCAAATGCCGACCAAGTCGCATAAAACACCAATCCAGCCTTGTTCAAGGCAATAGCCAGACTACCCTCTCCGTTCCCGTAATCACCATTATTAGATGCCATGGTGTAAACCTTTTCGAACACCTTGTAGATCAGCCAAGGCGAGACATCCAGTTCCTCAATGGCATAATCTTTGCGCCATTTTGCAATTGCCACCTGCAGTTTACTCAGGACCATGTCGAGTGGGTTTACTGTATCTTCGTCATTGCCTTCCTCAGCAGTCTCGTTTCCACCATCAACATCTTTCTGGTCTGAAACCGCAATATCCTGTACTTGTGATTTGGCAGAGAAAAATGGTGCTGAGTGAAGAATTCGCTGTAGGTCGCTTAATTCGACCTCACCAAGCAGGCTGGCAATAATTAGTTCGAAAATACGCCCAATATTTAGTACAAAAGTGCGACCCGTTGGCGTATAGAAATAATATTCTGCCAGTAAATTCAGCAAGAACCCAGCATCGTGTGAGAGCGATTCATTTGAAGTTAATTCCGTTGAGACCCTACCAAGTGCAGCCAGCCAGTCGTGATTATTTTCTTTGTGGCTGTAGGTAAGTTGCTTTTGCAAATCTCCATTTATATTGCAACCGACCTCGGCAAGCGGGTATGGCAGGATAGTTTTTAATCCTGACAAATCCCGAAACCATACTTTCGGCAGTTTTTCTTTCAATGATGCTTCCCAATCAGATAGATCATGATTTCGTTCAAAATGCTGATAGTTCACATTGCCTTGTATACGTGGCTGGAATAGCGGTGTGTCAAATATGCTGCCACCGCGTTGACCTGCCTCTGCATCTCGCCATTGCTGCCAATGTTTCCTTGCCAGTAAAATCAGATACGCAGCACCACCAGTAGATTCAAACTTAAAGTGTTTTTCTAGGCTTGATACCCAGGCCCCGCGATCTACGTTTTCCCTGCCTGAATTTGTATCGGTGGTAGATAATGGCTTGGCGAGTTTAGCAAATGCGGCATAAGCAGAACCATATTCCCTCTTCTCGTCCTTATGTCGTTGCTGATATTCCTTTTCAAAGTCTTCAATCGCTTTGACAGGCACGTCCGGCATTTGCCACGCTCGCTTGACCTGTAAGGCAGAATCAGCTTCTTTGACGGCTTTAGGTAAAGCGGGTATCAGTTGGTGACACCGATTCAATAATTGAGTCAGCGCGCGCATCGATGGAATCGGCAATGGCAACTGGCTATCGCCCAGACCATTTACCGGCCCTGCCAGAAAAATCTCCAGCCACGAAATAAAGTTGCGCAGCGGCATCAAGTCGGCTTGTTTATCATCACGCAAGTAGATATCGCTCTCCTGCCAATAGCGGCTGACTTCCGGCATGGTCAAACGGCGCGGGAATGGAAGGATCTTGCGCTGATACTCTGCCGCCAACTCTACGGCTCTGTCATAAGCAGCATCAGATAAATGGTGGGAATCCTTGGTCAGGCGGCCATGAAAATCGCGCCAGGTCACATCGTTGTAAAGTTCACGATCGCCGCAGACAATGGGCAAGACATGAGGCGTGGCCAGATAGCGGCGCACGATTTCGAGGTTTTCAAAAGCTCGATTAAGCGAGGTATCGACGTCGTCAATCGGCAGGATCAGCAGTTTTTTCTCCAGCAAACCAAGCACGTCACGGAAGAAATCCTGCACGCAGTCGGCCAACTGCTTGTTGCTGTACATGGCGCGTATCTTGTCCATGCCGTGATGCTGTTGCTGGGTCTCGACCGATTCTAGAGACTGGGCTAGTTTTTCCAGCGTCTGGTTCAGGCTGCGGGATCTGTTAGGTTGTTGTTTTTGTGCTTCTTTAACCTCTTTGTCATGCAGCACAGCCGCGACAATGATGTGCAGAAACAGCGATTCGCCATTTTCCAGCAGGGTTGGGTCTACCGGGTCGAGGATGTGAACATCTTTCAAGACATCTTGGTCTTTCAAAAAGCTTTTCAGGTTAACCAATACCGCAGTTTTACCTGTGCCGCGCGAACCATCTATCGATATGGCGCTATGTTCGCGCAGTTCATTGAGCGATTTGTTTTGGGCGGCTTTGGCCTTGTTTACGGCTTCAATAATCATCTGCGCCAGCGGTTTGTACACCTCGTCGCGGGGCAGTAAGGTGTTGGCGTCAGGCAAGACGGCGGACTCGCCGGCGTTTAGAGGTATATATCGCTTGTTATGGCTCATGTTCGGTACCTGGCTAGCTGATTTCTATAGGACAACGGTTGTAATTAACATGGTCACCAATCGTTATTCGGCAATGAAATTGGGGAATGGCATGTCGAGTGGCACGTGGTGGGAGCTTCATTGCGTATCAATTCCATCCGGCATGGCTACCGCCCCTGAATTTCAGCCTCCAGTCTGCTGCGTTTCACCAACGGGATGGGGTTGGCATGGCTCATGGGAGACTCCGACGAGGCAAGTGTTGCCAAATGGCAATATTAACCATGGCGCTGTGGAGATAAAGCTCAATATTTTGAATTTCTGTGCAAGATCAATAAATTAATCAAATGTCACCCACGATTTATGACGCGCCGAGATAGCGTGAACAACCATTCTTGAACTATCACCATAGAATATTCATGGTCATATCTGGCTTGAACCAGCATAAAACTCTTTGTTATTGTCCACCTCCCCCGCTGAAGTAGCTTATTTATCTATAAATCAACAAGATAGCATTATGTGGTGGCGTCGCGGGGGCATCTGCTATCGGGAAGGAGAGTTATGAAGTCGCAGTTCAAAGTGGCGCTGGCCATGTTGGCCCTGTTTGTCGTCCAAGGCTGCACAGCCCCGGATTCATCCGCCAAGCGCAATGCACCCGGCCCGGTGCTGACAGTGCATTACGAAAGTGCCCCCCTGATCCCCGTCACCATCGCCGGTGAGCAGTACCAGTTTTTGCTCGATACCGGGGCCAGTATCACCTTTATCGACCGTCGTCTGGCCAGCCGCTTCAAGGCGCTGACCTTAAGTGAATTGCCCAGGGCCTATCAGGCTGATTTTGCCACTGTGAACAGCGTTTCGAGCCAACTGGGCAGCGAGCAGCTTGGCTTTGTTGAGCCGCAGCCCTTCTCGGTGGGGTCGGTCACCATTGATGACAGCGAGCTGTGGGCAACTATTGATTTCGATCTCTTCTCCCAGTCTCTTGGCAGCCGTATCGATGGCATCCTCGGGATCGACACCATCCGCCGTTTCAACTGGGTGTTTGATCGCGACAAGCATCAGCTAACAGCTTCGCTGACGGCACCGTCGGCAGCCACGTTCGAGCGTTGCATCGGCTATGAAGATAGCTACAACCGTTCCCCGGCAGTGTATCTGACCCACGGCGAGAGCAGCGTGCGCATGTATCTGGATACCGGGGCCGATCAGAGCTATGCCGACCATGCCTTTATCGACTTTATGGCAAGCCAGAAGGCGATCTCTGGCGAAGATGCCACGCCACGCAAAGGGGTGGATGCCAGCGGTATGGTGGAGGGGCGTGAACATATCCTCACCGGCCTGCACTTTGATGAACGCCAGCTCGGTGAGCTGCGCGTGTCGGAAAACAGCAATGAGCAGTATGGTCTGGGGCTGGATTTTGTTAACCGCTTCAATCGCTTTGCGATCATGCCCGGGCGGATGATGCTCTGCTACGACGCCGACAGCCTGGCGCGAAAAGTGCCGCCAGTCCTGCGCAATATCGGGGTGCGTTTTGATGGCGCGCATCTGGAGGTCTTCTACAGCGACGAACGGGATCTCGCCCCCTATGGTCTGGCCAACGGCGATATTCTGGAGCAGATCAACGGGGTGGCTTATCGTCCCCTCGAGATCGACAAGGTGCGTGAACTGCTCAGCACCAGCAAGCCGGGGTCGCTCAAGTTGCGGATTGTGCGGGAAGGAAAACCGCTGGATATCGCCATCTAGTCAAGGCGGGGCGGCAAGACGAGCCGCCCCTATGAGCCTCAGCCCTTGGTTGGATTTTCCATGCAGGTGAGGGTTGGCTGGCCGTAACGTTCCAGCGTGGCTTCGTCCCCTTTGGTAAAGAAGGTGAGATTTTGCCCTTCATAACGGGCGCCGCTGGCGCTGGGGGCTTCATAGGCGAGCACTTGCTGCTGCGTGTCGCCCTCGCTCAGATTGATCACCGCGGCGGGCAGCTTGGCATCGTTATAGAAGTAGGTGGAGAGGGTGACGCTCTTGCCGCACAGGTAGTTGACCGGGGTTGGCACCATCAGCTGGCCGCCACTGATCTGCAGCTCGGTGATCCGCAGCAGGTAGTTATCCTCTACACACTGGCGCAGATCCTGCCCCTTCCAACAGTCGTTGCGCCCCTTGATCCAGCCGCGTTGCATGGCGCGCTCGGTCTTGAGCTGTTCGGGAGAGAGCGCGGCAATCGCCTTGGGGTAGAGGGCCGCCAGTTCGTTATCAAGGGCAGCCAGTCCGGCATCCTTGCAGATCAGGGTTTCGACCGACCCGGCGGCTTTGGCGCAGTCAAAGGAGGGGGTCGCGGCGCTGGCCAGCAGAGGAGCAAACAGCAGGGTGGCAAGCAAGGTCTTGTTCATCGATAGATTCCAGCAATGAAGAGGGCATATTTGCTTACTACAGCACACTCTACTGGGCAATGCAGCAGAGGTGCAGAGCACTTTTTGCGGCGCGGTGCGTGCTGGCGAGCGGTTTTGTCGTTGCACCTCGGGGAGGGGAACCCTTGCAGGTTGAGGCTTTTATGTGTGCAAAAAAGTCAGGAACGGTCGCTATTTTAAGCATTCAGGCTGGGCTGCGGCATTGCGGTTTCGCGCTGGTCCAAGTGGCGTGCTAGATTGCCGGCTTTTGTTAATTACAAGCAGGCTAAAAATATGTTCAGGTTTTTGCTCGGGGCCCTGATGGCCATCACGCTGTCCGGTTGTGCGGCCATGTTCAACGGCGCAAGCCAGCAGGTTTCCATTCGCAGTCAGGATCCGGATGCGGAGATCTACGTCAACGATATGCTGCTGGGCCATGGCAATGTGATCACCTCGTTCAAGAAGAAAGAGAATTACACCATCACGGTCAAGCGTGCGGATTGCTACTCGGTGACAGTGCCGGTCTCCAAGTCGTTCGATGCCACCACCCTGCTCGGGATCTTTATCGATTTCGGCGTGGTCTCCATTCTGGTGGTCGATGGGGTCGGCACCGGCGCCTGGCAGAAGTTTGATCAGAGTGCCTATATCGTTGACCCACTCTGCAAGAAAGCCTGACAGGCGTTGGTGGGGCATCGGATGATGCATCCAGATACAGATCTTTGCTGATGTGAAAAACCCGACACTCCTGGCCGGAATGTCGGGTTTTTTGTGGCCGCGATAAAGGGGGAGGCGGGTTGCCCGGTTGCTCAGGCCAGCGCCAGTTGCTGACTGCGGGCGCGCCACAGCCGCTCGTGGAAGAAGAACACCACGGTATTGATGGCCGGTTCGATCATTGCCATCACGCCGCCGGTGAGCAGCTCGCCGCTCAGCAGGAAGGCAACCCCGAAGGCGACGCTGAAGTGGACCAGTGCGAAGCTGCTGGTCTTGGCCTGCAGGCTGTGATTTGGCTTGAGCTTGTGCCAGCCAAGGTCATGAAAGTAGAAGGCGACCGTGTTGACGGCGGGCTCGATCAGGGCGATCAGGCTGGCGGTCAGCAGCTCACCGGTCAGCAGGTAGGCCACGGTAAAGGCGACACCGAAGTGCAGGATGGCAAAGCTGATGGTCTTTTTCATGATGGCGGCTCCCTTTGTTGATGGTGAGAGTATCCGCCGAAATGAGATTAAATGAAAACTATTCTCATCTATTGCCGGAATAGAGAGAACCTATCAACGGGCGAGTTGCCGGTGCGGTTCAGCGGTTGCCAATCGCAGCCAAGGCGATAAAGTACGGGGTCATCCACTTTTGCCCATGAAAAAGGATCTTTCATGAATATCAATGCCACCCTGCTTGGCCAGTTCATTGCGTTGCTGATGGTGATCGTCGGCGTCATCGCCTGGCGGCTGGCGCGCCGCAAGAGCGAGCATCCGGCGCTGGTCACCCTTATCTGCTCCCTGCTCTGTCTGTTTCCGCCCTTTGGCCTGCGGGCCCTGTTGCTGGTTGCGCTGAAACAGGATTTGCCTGCCCGCTCATAGGGTACGCAGGTTCAGGCTGCTGCACACTCCGGCCGCACCAATAGCAAAAGCCCCGTGACGGGGCTTTTGCTTTTTAACTTTGTGGTCACTGCGGGGCGGGGGATTAACCCTCGGCCTTGTTGAGCCACTCCACCTTGTACTGGGCGCCGGCACCCTGCGCCAGCTTGGCACAGAGCGGTTTCAAGAACGCTTCGATCTGCTCGTCCAGCATCCAGGGCGGGCTGATGATCAGCATGCCTGAGCCGTTCATGCCCCAGTCGGCAGTCTGACCGGCCACTTCCAGCTCGGCCACCAGGACGTTGCCGAAGTTCTCGCGCTTGATGGCGCGCAGCATGTCGCGGGATTTGTCCGCCTCTTGCCCGAGGATCGGATACCAGAGGGCGTAGATGCCGGTCGCCCAGCGCTTTTGCGCCTTTTTCAGGGTATCGACCACGGCGAAGTAATCTTCCTTCAGCTCGTAGGGCGGATCGATCAGCACCAGCCCACGGCGCGGGGTCGGCGGCAGCAGGGCGATCAGCCCCTCGAAGCCGTCGCGGTGGTGGACGGCGACGCGAGGGTCATAGCCCATGTTGGCACGCAGATCGTCCACTTCGTTGTTGTGCAGCTCCATCAGCGCCAGCTTGTCCTGCTCGCGGGAGAGGCGGCGGGAGAGCTCGGGCGAGCCGGGGTAGTAGTGCAGCTCACCGTTCTGGTTCATCTCTTCGATGACGCCCAGATAGGGGGCCATGGCAGACCACTGGGCCCGCTCGTCCCACAGCCGGCCGATGCCGTCGGCATACTCGGCCTTCTTCTGGGACCAGTCGCCGCGCAGGTCGTAGAGACCGCCACCGGCATGGGTGTCCAGCACGATGAAGGGTTTCTCCTTCTTCTTGAGGGACTCGATGATCAGGGCCTGAACGGCATGTTTCAGCACGTCGGCATGGTTGCCGGCGTGAAAGGCGTGGCGGTAGCTCAGCATATTAGATCTCTGAGGGGGCCCTGCTGGGCACCCAGTAACGATAGATAGTTCAACAAATTGCGGCTGTTGCCGCGAAACAGGGAGAGGCTGCGCAGGGTCTGCAACAGGACACCCTGTTGCAGCCGCTCCAGCTCCAGCTCGTGGGCCAGCATCGACTGATACTCCTGCTCGTCGAGCCGCGCCTTGGCGCTCTGGCGCAGGGTGCGCCACGGGGTCAGCACCGTTTCGGTCTGCACCAGCGCCGGTTGCAGGTCGGTGAGATCGACCACGATGCCGAGTTGATCGAGCCGGTACAGCAGCAGCGCCAGATTGACGTTGCCCCCCTGCGTCTGCACGGTGAGCCAATCCTGACTGCGCTCACCATAGACCTTGCCGCTCCAGTGCCAGAAGCCGATCGGCGTCGGCAACTCGTGGACCGCGACCCGCTCACTGGCCATCAGCTGTTCATCACGCAAAGAAGGCTTGCTCCATGGTTTCCAGCTCTTCGGAGAGGCTCATCCACTCCAGCTCCACCTCTTCCAGCTGCTCCTTGAGAGGGCCCTGGGATTTGAGCAGCTCGGAGAGCTTGTTCTTGGCGCTCTCTTCGTAGATGGCGGGGTCGGCCAGCTGGCTCTCGATATCGCCAAGCTTGCCTTGCAGCTTCTCCATGCTCGCTTCGAGCTTTTCCAGCTTCTGGCGCAGGGGACGGGTCTGCTGGCGGAACTCCGCCTCGCGCCGTTTCTGATCCTTGCGCGCTACTGCCGAGTTGGCAGAGACCGGGCCATCAGCCGGTTTGGCGTTGGCCTCTTTCTCCTGCTCGCCGAGCCATTTGTGGTAGTCGTCCAGATCGCCATCGAACGGCTCGACCCGGCCACCGTGGACCAGATAGAAGTCATCGGTAGTGGTACGCAGCAGGTGACGGTCGTGGGAGACCACCACCATGGCCCCTTCGAACCCTTGCAGCGCCATGGTCAGGGCGTGGCGCATCTCCAGATCCAGGTGGTTGGTCGGTTCATCCAGCAGCAGCAGGTTGGGCTTTTGCCAGGTGATCAGCGCCAGCACCAGCCGCGCTTTTTCGCCGCCGGAGAAGGGGGCGACCTTGTCGAGCGCCTTGTCACCGTGAAAGCCGAAGCTGCCCAGATAGTTGCGCAGCTCCTGCTCCGATTTGTCCGGCGCGAGGCGGGCCAGATGATCGAGCGGAGTGTCGTCGAGGCGCAGGGTCTCCAGCTGATGCTGGGCGAAGTAGCCGATGCTGACCCCGGCGCTCACCTCCAGCTTGCCCGACAGCGGCGGGTTGGAGCCGGACAGCATCTTGATAAAGGTGGATTTACCGGCGCCGTTGCGACCGAGCAGACCGATACGGGAACCGGGTACCAGATTGAGTTTGATCTTCTCCAGGATCACCTTGTCGCCGTAACCGGCAGAGAGGTTCTCCATGGCGATCAGCGGGGTCGGCAGGGCCGACGGCTCGCGAAACTCGAAGCTGAACTCGGAATCGGCGTGGGCGGGCAGGATCTTCTCCATCCGCTCCATGGCTTTCAGGCGGCTCTGGGCCTGACGGGCCTTGGAGGCCTTGTAGCGGAAGCGGTCCACATACGCCTGCATGTGGGACATCTCCCGCTGCTGCTTCTCGTACATCGACTGCTGCTGGGCCAGCTGCTCGGCGCGCTGCAGTTCGAAGTCGGAGTAGCCGCCGGTGTATTCGTTGAGCTTGCCGTTCTCGATATGGATGATGCGGCTGATGACCGAATCGAGGAAATCGCGGTCATGAGAAATCAAGACGAGTGTGCCCTGATAGCCCTTGAGCCACTTCTCCAGCCAGATCACCGCGTCGAGATCCAGGTGGTTGGTCGGTTCATCGAGCAGCAGCAGATCGGAGCGGCAGAGCAGTGCCTGGGCGAGGTTCAGACGCATGCGCCAGCCACCGGAGAAGCTGCGCACCGGCGAGCTCAGTTGCTCGTCGCTGAAACCGAGGCCGTGCAACAGCTCGGCGGCGCGGGCGCGAATGCTGTAGGCGCCGATGGTATCGAGGCGACCGTGCAGCTCGGCCACCAGCAGACCATTGTCATCCTGCTCGGCCTGTACCAGCTGGGCTTCCAGCGAGCGGAACTCCTTGTCGCCGTCGATCACGTACTCGAGCGCGGAGCAGTCGAGCGCCGGGGTCTCCTGCGCGACACCTGCGATCTGCCAGCCAGCGGGCAGGCTGAAGGTGCCGCTGTCAATGGCCAGCTCGCCCCGTACCAGTGCAAAAAAGGTGGACTTGCCACAGCCGTTTTTGCCCACCAGACCCACTTTGTGGCCGGGGTGAATGGTGGCGGAGGCGTTGTCCAGCAGCTTGCGGCCGCCGCGGATCAGTTCGATTTGACTGGCAACTATCATGGGTGGGATCTGCTTGCTCAAAATGGAGGAGAAAAACTGGCGCGGATCTTACGTGAAATGACGCAGATTTGCACTGTAGCGAAGGGCTGGCCACTGGCTGACGCTGCAAAAACATGCCATAACAGTGAAACCAGTTCGGATACCGGAGGTTAGCATGCATATCAGGGATATTATGACGACCCGAGTCGCCACCGTTTCAATGGATGATCGACTCAGTGTCATCAAGGATATCTTCGAGCAGGCTCACTTCCGCCACCTGCTGGTGCTGGAGGAGGGCGAGCTGGTGGGGGTGATCTCGGATCGGGATCTGTTTCGCGCCATCAGCCCTTACCTCGACTCCGAGGCCGAGATGAGCCGTGACACCGAAACCCTCACCAAGCGGGCCCACCAGATCATGAGTCGTCAGCTCATCACCATCGCATCTCATCTCACGGTGCGCGACGGCGTCAAACTGATGCTGGAGAAGGGGGTCTCCTGCCTGCCGGTACTGGAGAATGGCGCTCTGGTCGGCATCATCAGCTGGAAAGATTTTCTGAAAGTGGCGCTGGAGAGTGACGCGCTGGATTGATCCCGCCGTTCATCGCCACCAGCTGACAGAGAACCAACATGCAGAGAGGGGAGCCAAGGCTCCCCTCTCTCTATATTTGAGCGCAACGGATTGAACGCAACTGATAGCGCGCCGCAGAGGGCACAGCTCTGTGTGCAGCCCGGATCACGACGACTCGGGTCGCCCCTCGATAAGGCAGGAGGGGCCACTGGCGGAGAGGTGCGGCTGCAGGTGGCTGCGGATCTCGTGCAGGGTGCGGTGATACTGCTGGGCATGTTGATCGAGAAACGCGGGGCTGTGCTTGAGGCGCCGCTCCAGGGTGTCGACCAGCAGTGCCACTCGGGGGGCGGCCATGCCCGCTGGCCAGCAGTGTTGCAGCAGCTCCAGCAGTTGCCAGGCATCGCCGGGCAGGGCAGGGAACTCCTCCAGCAGCTGCAAGCCCGCTTGCAGGGCGGTCTGATACTGGCTGGCCTGCATCGCCTTGTGGCGCAGCTGGCGCAGTTCGCTCAGGCGCTGCTCTCTCGCCGTCAGGCGCTGGCCCAGCTCGGTGACCAGATGGTGGAACAACTGATGGGTGAGCGGGTGGGGCGCCACTCTGGCGCGGTAGTGGGTCAGCTGGGTCAGGTAGCGCCGGGCGTGGTGGGGCAACCCGCAGAATTGGCTGACCGCAAAGCCGAGCAGCAGGGCGAGGTGGTTGTCGTTCCCCTCGTCCGGCTGGTGGTGGGCAATCAGGATCAGCGCCTCGTCAAAGCGGTAATCCAGCCCCAGCATCAACGCCTGCAGCAGCTCATATTCGTGGGGGGCCAGCGTGGCGGTGCGTTTGAGGTGCTCCCACTCCTGTTGCAGGGAGCGGATCCGGTTGCTGGAGGGGGCATGCCACAGCACCGCCAGACTGGCATTGAGCATAAAGCTGTCGATGGCGAGCCGGACGCGCTGTTCGCTGAAGTGGCGCAGAGTCAGGCTGTTGGCCTGCTCCAGCACCTTCTCCTCATCTTGCAGCACCAGCCCGAGCAGCATCGCCAGCTGATGCCAGCGTGGCTGATGGGGGCGAAGCTGCTGCAGCTCCCCCATGGTTTCCCAGGCGGCCAGCCAATGCTGCTGGTGTAGTTGGCTGGCGAGTCGCAGCTCCAGCCGGGTGGCGGAGGGCAGCCTGGCCTGATGGCGCTGCAGGTCGGTCTGGGCGCTCTGCAACTTGCCGAGCCCCAGCATGGCGTAGAAGAACCCGGCCCTTGGCCAGCTCGCTTGATACTCGTTGGCACAGAGGGCGTAGTGCTGGGCGGTGGTGACCCGCTCGGCCGATTGCAGCAGCAGGTAGCCCTTGAGCCGATCCAGCCAGGGGGTCAGCTCGCGATGCTCCCGCTGAAACAGCAGGTCTTCGCACAGGGCGGTGGCCAGTTGCCACTCCCGCAACAGAATGGGGGCGGCCAGGGTGCGAGTCAGGCTGCTTAATTTCACCAGCGGGCCGAGCACGGTGGCGAGCTGCCGGGTCATGAAGGGGAGTGGCAGATAGAGGGAGAAGTAGAGATCCGAGGGGAGAAACTCCTGCTCGCTCTGATCGGCATCGAGCAATAGCAAAACGCAACCGGGTTGCAGCAGGCCGAGATAGTGCGCCTCGTGCAGCAGCCGGGCCCCTTCAAGGCCCTGTTGCTTGTCCTGCTGACAGATGATGGTGTCGAAGGGTTGCTGTTGCAGCAGCGCCAGCAGGCCACTGCGCTCCTGATTCGGATGGCTGTGATAGTGGATCCGGTCGGCGGGCACACCCTGTTCGGTCAGTTCCCGGGTGATGGCGCTACGGAGCAGGGCATCCTCTTCGAGCAGCAGTATCGTCATGCACGCACTTCCTTTGAGCAGACCATTGAATGGATCATGGTAGAGCCAAGGCGCACATAGGCCCAGTTTTGGGCGAGTGAAAAGTTGACAGTAGTCAGCAGGGTAATAGATGGCGCATGATGGACAGTTATTGTACTGGTGCGCCGCTGGCCGGGAAGCTGCATTCGGTCTGCCGGATCAGGCGAGATCCATCTCCCCTCGTACCCTGCCAGTTCAGATCGAGCTGTCCGAGGCGGCCCAGATGGCGCAGTTCAAATTCGTAGCGCTGGCAGAGGTTGTCCTGAGGCAGGGTCGCCATGCTCGCTGGCAGTCGGTATTGATAGTGAAGGATCGGCCCATCCTCCAGCTTGCTGCTGACCGGCACCAGCCCCTCGGCTGTGGGCTGCAGGGCACCCAGATAGCGGCGCAAACTGAGCGGGGCATCGATCGCCTTTTGATAGTGCAGGCCGTTCATCGCCGCCAGCTCCTCTTCCAACCGTTGCAACTCCCCTTCCAGCCCATTGAGCGCCGCCCCCAACTGCTGGTGGGTCGTTGACGAGGCGCAGCCACCCAGCAGCAGGGTGGCAAGCAGCAGGGCGGCTTTCATGGGGGGCATGGCTTCTCCTTGGCTATGACGATAAAGAGTGACGGTCAACTCGGCTGGCCCTGACTATAGCAGGGGGTTGCTGGGGGGCGTCCCCTGCAGCAGTTGCGCCAGTCGGGCCAGCCCTTCGCCGACCCGGGCGTCGGTGGCGGGTTGGCTCAAGCTCAGGCGCACCCCTTGCGGGGCGGCAAACTGGCCGGCGGCGAAGTGTTCCCCGCTCGCCACGCCGACGTCAAGGGCATCGGCGGCAGCGGCAAACTGCTGGCTGCGCCAGGGCTCCGGCAGCGGCAGCCAGGCGTGCATACTGCCCGGCTGCCAGCGGGCGGTCGGCAGCAGGTGGCGCAGCAGTTCGCCACGGCGTTTGAGGATCTCCCGCTGCTGCGCGATCAGCGGCATGATCTGGCGCTGAGTGACCATTTTGCAGGCCAGCTCGATCAATAGCGGACTCACCATCCAGCTCGACAGCCGCATGGTCTGGGCGAAGGCGCTGCGCAGGGCGGGTGGCGTCAGCACGAAGCCGACCCGCAGGCCGCCGCAGGCGATCTTGGCCAGACTGCCCAGATAGATGACCCGCTCCGGCGCCAGATTGACCAGCGGCTGCGGATGGGGCTCCGGCAGCAGGCCGTTGACGTCATCCTCAATGATCAGCAGATCGTGGCGACGGGCGATGGCGACGATGGCCTCCCGCCGCGCCAGACTCATGATGGCGGTGGTGGGATTTTGCAGGGTCGGGGTGAGGTAGAGCAGCTTGGCCCGGCGGGTGCGGCAGGCGGCGTCCAGCGCCTCGGGCAGCAGCCCCTCCTCATCCATCGCCAGCCCCACCACCTGATTCTTCAGCTGGCGAGCGTTGCCCAGCATACCGGGGTAGCTCAGCCCCTCGCACAGGATGGTCTCCCCCACGCAACCGGTCGCCAGCAGCGCCAGCATGATGCCGTGCTGGGCGCCGTGGCTGAACAGCAGGCGATCCTCACTGCAGGCCACCCCTTGCTCCGTCAGCCAGTCGACGAACTGCTGGCGCTGATCCGGCCGTCCCGCCTCCTTGTCGTAGCCGAGCAGAGCGTTGAGATCCCCGTCCGCCACTTCCCCCAGCATGGGGCGGATGATCGCCGCCCGATCCAGCTGCACCGGCAGGTTCTGCCACAACTCGATGCGGTGCCCCTTCTCCTGGCGGATCACCCACTCACTGGCGGGATCCGTGTTCGCCCCGTTGACCCCGCGCGCCTTGACCCAGGTGCCGTGCCCCACCCGGGCGGCCAGCAGGCCGCGTCGCTCCGCCTCACCGTAGGCGCGGGTGACGGTGCCGACGGTGACACCCAGGCGATCCGCCAGGGCGCGGTGGGTGGGCAATCGGGTCTGCGGGGGCAGCTCGCCGCTCGCGATCCCCTGTTCGATCGCCTTGACCAGCTTGAGGTAGAGGGGGCCATCGAAGGCCGCCAGGTCGGGGGTCCAAATTGTCATGGTGACAATAAATCCATTGATCCAAATTTGTTCCCAATATAGCGTGAATTTCAGCCTAATCACAATCAAATAGCACACATTGTATCGACACAATGTGGCAAGTAAGGAGTCACAATATGACGATGGAGTGGTATGTCACCCTGTTCGGGTTTGCCGTGCTCACCTGCGGTACGCCGGGGCCCAACAACCTGATGCTGACAGCCTCCGGCGCCAACTTCGGGGTGCGCTGCACCCTGCCACATCTGCTCGGGGTGGGGGTGGGGCAGCCGGTGTTGCAACTGGTGCTGGCGCTGGGGCTCTATCCCCTGTTCGAGCGCTGGCCGCTGCTACGCCTCGGTTTGCAGATCTTCGGCAGCCTCTATCTGCTGTGGCTGGCCTGGCGTATCGCGGTGGCCGGTGCCCCCGGGGATCCGGCCCGCCGCGCCCGTCCGCTGACCATGCTGGAGGGGCTGGGCTTTCAATTCCTCAATCCCAAGGCGTGGATGATGGGGATCTCCGCCATCAGTCTGTTCAGCCTGTCCGGTGCCAGTTACTGGCCGAGTCAGCTGGCGGTGATGACAGTGTTTGTGCTGGTGGCGCTGCCGGTCTGCTTTGTCTGGGTGCTGTTCGGCCATCAGCTGAGCAACTGGATCAGCTCGGATCGGGGCTGGCGGCGGCTCAACGGCTCCCTCGGCCTGCTGACGGCGCTCTGTGTGGTGATGCTCTGGTATTGAGCCGCGTTGCGCCGATGGGCGAGGGGCCGAGAAAGAGGCATTTCTGACTTGTCGCCACGGGGTTGGCTCTGCATATTAGAAGGCTTTCCCCATAACGGGCGCGTTGTATCGACAAGAGGTTGAGATGGATCTGAACTGGTTACTGCCCCTGGCGGGGTTTGCCCTGGTTACCTGCGGCACGCCGGGGCCCAACAATATGCTGCTCACCAGTGCCGGGGCGGCGCAGGGTTTTCGCCGCACGATTCCCCTGCTGGTGGGGGTGGTGGGGGGGATCAATCTGATGATCCTCGCCACCGCGCTGGGGCTTGGCGTGGTGTTCGAGAAGGTGCCGCTGCTGCACGATGGTCTCAAGTTGATCGGCTCGGCGTATTTGCTCTGGCTGGCGTGGAAGGTGGCGACCGCCAGCGGCCCGGCCGAGGGCAATCGGCCGCTTATTCCCGCCCATCAGGGGGCCATGCTGCAACTGCTCAACCCCAAGGCGTGGATGATGGCGCTCTCCGCCATCAGCGGTTTCACCCTGGGGGGGGAGGCTTACTGGCCCTCCGCGCTCTGGGTGCTGGTGATCTTCTTTATTACCGGCCTCTACACCGGGGCGTTCTGGGTGTTGTTTGGTGCCCAGGTGCGGCAAATCATCCGCACCGCCCGAGGCTGGCGGCGTTTCAACCTCGGCATGGGGCTGGCGACGGCGGCCTGTGTCGGGATGATCTGGATTTAGCTCGGGTTGACCCGGGCCTTTACCGGCTGTCTTGTTGGCCCCGCGGGGCCTTTTTTATCTCGCCCGCGTTGCCTTGCCTGCAAGTGCAAGGTGGTACGGTACGGCCCTCCCTTGGGATGAAAGGAGTTCCTATGAAATGTATCGGTCTGCTGGGTGGCATGAGCTGGGAGTCCACCGTCAGTTACTATCAGGCGCTCAACCGCGGGGTGCGGGCGCAGCTCGGCGGTTTGCACTCGGCGCGGGTGCTGCTCAACAGCGTCGACTTTGCCGCTATCGAGCGGTTGCAGCATGCCGGTGACTGGCCCGCCACCGCCCGCCTGCTGGCGGCGGAGGCGCGCAAGTTGCAGGATGGTGGCGCCGATTTCTTGCTGATCGGCACCAACACTATGCACAAGGTCGCCCCCGAGATTGAGGCGGCCATCGATATCCCGCTGCTCCATATCGCCGATGCCACCGCGGCCAAATTGCAAGCTGACGGGGTAACCCGGGTCGGCCTGCTCGGCACCCGCTTCACCATGGAGCAGGATTTCTACAAGGGGCGCCTGCAGGAGAAGTTCGGGCTGGAGGTACTGGTGCCCGGCGAGGCGCAGCGGGAGCGGGTGCACCGCATCATCTATGACGAGTTGTGCCTTGGCGACATTCGCGATGCATCGCGGGCCGAGTATCTGGCCATTATCGCGGGGCTGGCGGCCGCTGGTGCCGAGGCGGTGATCCTCGGCTGTACCGAGATAGCCCTGCTGGTGGGCGATGCCCGCGCGGCGGTGCCGCTCTACGACACCACCGCCATCCATGCCGAGGCGGCAGTCGCGCTGGCATTGGCATCCGATTAATAAACTGGTCAGATCTCACTATTCTTGCTTGCCACATACCCCTTGCCATAAAAGCGTGTAAAATTGCGCCCTGAATTTTCCCCAGCCAACGCGGGTTGGCTGCGGTTCCCTAGCATGCAAGGCTGACATTGTGACTGAAGTAGATAGATTCGCGGATATTCGCCCCTACCGCGATGAAGAAGTGCCGGCAGCCATCGAACGGCTGATCCAGGATGATGAATTTATCGGCGCCATCGCCAAGTATCGTTTCGGTTCCCTGATGAACTGGTTTGGCTGGGCCATTCGCCCGCTGATCCGCCTGTTCCTGCGTCGCAAGTGGTCAAAGGTGACCACAGTGCATCAGGTCCAGATGGGGGTCACCCGCTATATGTCCCGCATGATCGCCACCTCCACCAAGGGGGTGACCTTCTCCGGGATTGAGCATCTGAAGAAAGAGCAGGGCTATCTGTTTGTCTCCAACCACAGGGACATCGCCATGGACCCGGCGTTCGTCAACTGGGGGCTGCACAGCCATGGCTTCGATACCGTGCGCATCGCCATCGGCGACAACCTGCTGCGCAAACCCTGTGCCACCGAGCTGATGAAACTCAACAAGAGCTTTATCGTCAAACGCTCCGCCAAGGGGCCACGGGAGATGATGAAGGTGCTGGGCGAACTGTCGGCCTATATCGGCAACTCGGTTCACGAAGGGCACTCCATCTGGATCGCCCAGAAGGAAGGGCGCGCCAAGAATGGCGATGACAAGACCGATCCCGCCATCCTCAAGATGTTCTATGTCGACGGCAAGAAGCAGAAGATCGACTTCGTTGACTACATGCGCAGCCTCAATATCGTGCCGGTCAGCATCAGCTATGAGCTGGACCCGACCGACAAGGCGAAGGCGCGCGAGCTCTACGAGAAGTCGGTCAACGGCTGCTACGAGAAGGGCGAGTTCGAGGATATCGAGAGTATCGTCGCCGGTATCGTCGGCCAGAAGGGGCGGGTACACGTCTCCTTCGGCGCCCCCATCACCGAAGGGTTCAGCGATCCGGACGAACTGGCCGCGCTGATCGACAAGGCGATCTGGAGTAGCTACCACCTCTTCCCCAGCAACTATCTGGCGGCAGATGTCTCCGGCAAGGCCAATACCATCGAGCAGGCGGCCTTCCTGACCCGTCAGTCAGAGGTGCCGGAAGAGCACAAGGCGATCTGGCGGGCCATGTACGCCAAACCGGTGGAAAATGCCCAAAAGGCTTGAATGAAACCGGTTGTTAAACGGTTTTGCGAAAAAAACGGGCGCTGATGCGCCCGTTTTTGCGTCTGGTCAAAGTCGAGGGGGAAAGGGTGGTGAATAATATGGTTTCAGCTGGTACGATCACTATGAAAATGGGATTATGTCTCTTGGCAAGGTGCTGACGAGTGTGTAACAGTGCCCATATAGCTGAACATGAGCAAAAGCTCTAAACCGGTTTGCACGGATTGCAGACGGCATTATTGAAGGACCTGTCACAGGTCCTTTTTCATTGGCTGGCAAAGATGCCGCTCAGATATACCTAACAGGAAACAGACGCCATGATCACCGGTAGCCTGAACACCCTGCAGCGAACGCCGCTGCCCGCCCCGCTGGCCCGCATCATGGCCGAGGTGGTGAAGAGCGTGGCGCACTGGGGGGACGCTCCGCTCGGCAAGACCGAGATCGATGGCCTCAATCTGTTCTGTCTGGTGAGCGAGGATCTGACCGAGCCAGCCGCGGATCGCCGTGGCGAATTCCATCAGCAGTATCTCGATATCCAGTTGCTGCTGCGCGGTGAAGAGTGGATAGGTGTGGGCCCCCACGACTACGTGAGCGACGGCGCCGACCATCCCCATCCCGACCTCTGGTTTGTCGCTGACGAGCAGACCAGCTACCTGGCGCTGCAACCGGGCGATTTCGCCATCTTCTGGCCGGGCGAGCTGCACCGCCCGCTCTGTACCTTCAACCAGCCCGCCAAGGTGAAGAAGCTGGTGGTCAAGGTACACCGGGATCTGCTGGCCAGCTGCTAAGCGCTATCCTTGGGTGTCAGAGACCCGATCACAGCAGGGCCGCTTGCCCCGTCATGCATTGAAACGAGTGATGCGCACCCTTGATGCGTTGAAACTTGCAAGAATTGAAACCAGTGATACGCACCCTTGATGCGTGTTTACTGTGAAGACCAAGAATTGAAACGAGTACTGCGCACCCTTTAATGCGTTGAAACTCGCAAGAATTGAAAAATTGGGCGCACCCTCCTGCGACCATAAGCCCCCGGCAGGGGAATCCCATCCTCTTTTGGATGACACGACACTGTCGGCATAAAGCCGAAGCACAGGAAGATGTAGAACATGAGCAAGTTGGTATTGATCCTTAACTGCGGTAGCTCTTCCCTGAAATTTGCCGTAATGGACGCCGAAACAGGTGAGGACATGCTGTCCGGCCTGGCCGAATGCTTCAATCTGGATGATGCACGTATCAAATGGAAACTCCACGGGGTCAAGGGCGAAGCCATGCTGGGAGCGGGTGCCGCTCACCAGGAGGCCCTCGACCATATCGTGGGTCACATCCTGCCGCAGGATCCGACTCTTGCAGAGCAACTGGTGGCCATCGGTCACCGTATCGTACACGGTGGCGAGCAGTTCTCCCGCTCCGTGCGCATTGATGACGGCGTGATCGCCGGTATCGAAGCCGCCATTCCGTTCGCTCCGCTGCACAACCCGGCGCACCTGATCGGTATTCGTGCCGCGCTGAAAGTGTTCCCGCAGCTGTCCGAGAAGAACGTGGCCGTGTTCGACACCGCGTTCCACCAGACCCTGCCGCAAGAGGCCTACCTCTATGCGCTGCCGCACAAGCTCTACCGCGAACACGGTATCCGTCGTTACGGTGCCCACGGTACTTCTCACCGCTACATCGCGGAAGAAGCCGCAAAAGAGCTGGGCAAGCCGTTGAATGAACTGAACATCATCAACTGCCACCTGGGTAACGGTGCCTCTGTCTGCGCCATCAAGAACGGCGAATCCGTTGACACCTCCATGGGTCTGACTCCGCTGGAAGGTCTGGCGATGGGTACCCGCTCCGGTGATATCGATCCGGCCGTGGTGTTCTTCATGCACGATCAGCTCGGTTACAGCGTGGAGCAGATCAACCACACCCTGACCCGTGAGTCCGGTCTGCTGGGGCTGACCGAAGCGAGCAGCGACTGCCGCTACGTCACCACCAACTACGCCACCGACGCCGGTGCCAAGCGTGCGCTGGATGTCTTCACCTACCGTGTGGCCAAGTATGTTGGTGCCTATGCCGCTGCGATGGACGGTCGTCTGGACGCCATTGTCTTCACCGGCGGTATCGGTGAGAACGCCGCCATGGTGCGCGAGATGGTGCTGGCACGTCTGGCCCTGTTCGGCTTCAAGGTGGATAAAGAGGCCAACAACGCCGCGGTACTGGGTGGCGAAGGCCGCATCACCACCGCCGACAGCCGTTGCGCCATGGTGATCCCGACCAACGAAGAGCTGGTCATCGCCCGCGATGCCCTGAGCCTGGTCTGCTAAGTCAGCCTCGCTTTGAAACAACGCCCGGCCTGTGCCGGGCGTTGTCGTTTCTGGCGCTCGCCGATTTGACATGGGGGAGGGGGGCGGTACCCTGACCACCACTGTTTTTGCAGCCAGTGGGCTGCCCGGTTCGGGAGAGAGCAATGAAAGAGGCGTTTTTTAACTGGTTGTCGGGCCTGGGGGTGGAAGTGACCAACCTGATGGCGCTGGTGATCGCGCTGGGCTTTATCGTCATCACCTCGCTGCTGCTGCACATGGCGCTGCACCGGGTGCTGCTGGTCCGGCTGGTGGGGATCCTCGGCAAGGCCAAGCAGGTTTGGCTGCCGCCCCAACTGCAACAGCGCCTCTTCAACCGGCTGGCCTTCGTGTTGCAGGGGGCCGTGCTGCTCGGTCAGGCAGAGATCTGGCTGCCCCGTCAATCGGATAGCCTCAAGCTTATCGAGATGGTGGCCCAGCTCTGGATTTTGCTGTTCCTGCTGCTGGCCTTCTTCGCCCTGCTCGACTGCCTGTTGTCGGTGAGCCGTTACACCCGGCTGGGGCGGGATTTGCCCCTGCGCGGCATCTTCCAGGGGGCCAAGCTGGTAGGCAGCATTCTGGTGGGCATCCTGATGATCGCCCTGCTGCTCGGCAAGTCGCCGCTGTTCCTGTTCAGCGGTCTGGGTGCCATGACCGCAGTGCTGATGCTGGTGTTCAAGGACCCCATCCTCGGGCTGGTGGCGGGGATCCAGCTCTCCGCCAACCGGATGCTGAGCGTCGGTGACTGGTTGCAGATGGACAAGTACGGCGCCGATGGCGAGGTGACCGATATCGGCCTCACCACGGTCAAGGTGTCGAACTGGGACAAGACCATCACCACCATTCCCACCTATGCCCTGATCTCGGATTCTTTCAAGAATTGGCAGGGGATGACCGAATCAGGTGGCCGCCGCATCAAGCGCAGCGTCAATATCGACATGACCAGTGTGCGCTTTCTGACGGCCGATGAGCAGTTGCAGCTCAAGCAGGCGCAGCTGCTGGCACCCTATCTCAGCCGCAAGGAGCAGGAGTTGAGTGCCTACAACCAGCAGTTGAGCGATGCCCTGAGCTGCCCTATCAACGGTCGCCACCTCACCAACCTCGGCACCCTGCGAGCCTATCTGGATGCTTATCTTCGTGCCCATTCCGGTATTCGCAAGGACATGACCCTGATGGTGCGCCAGCTGGCGCCCACGTCAGATGGACTGCCGCTGGAAATTTACTGCTTTACCGCGACCACCGCATGGGCCGATTACGAAGGGATCCAGGCCGATATTTTCGACCATATCTTTGCCATCATTGAGCAATTTCATCTGCGGTTGCATCAATCTCCCACAGGTTACGACATGCGTGGCTGGCAACGGGGATAAACAGGGAAACCGGGCGGGTCGGGGACGCGGAAAAATCCGCATATTAATCATCGACCCGTCGCCACTTGTCAGTTGAAATTTGCCGTGCAGAGGAGAAAAATGGCGACCTTCTCTTCGCGCCCCTGATCCCGCTTGATCAGCTGCCAGCCCAGAGACGTCACTTCAAGTCATCATCATGGGAAAGTTATGAAGCTCCTTCGCAATAGTGTGGCAACACTCTGCTACAGCCTGCTGCTGACCGCTGCGCCGGTTTTCGCTGTTGAATATGCTCTGCCTGCGGCCAACAGCCGTCTGGTAGGGGAAAATCTGGAATACGTGGTCCCGGCCGAAGAGAACGGCCAGCCGCTGGAGGCCATTGCGGCGAAATTCCAGCTGGGGCTCACCAACATGACTGAAGCCAACCCCGATGCGGATCCCCTGCTGGTGCAGACCGGCGAGAAGCTGGTGATCCCCCAACAGCTGATCCTGCCGGATGCGCCGCGGGAAGGGGTGGTGCTCAACGTGGCCGAGATGCGCCTCTACTACTACCCCAAGGGTAAAAAAGTGGTGGAAGTGCTGCCCATCGGCATCGGCCAGCTCGGCACCGACACCCCGGAAAACTGGGTAACCAGCGTGCAGCGCAAGAAAGCGGGCCCGACCTGGACCCCGACCGCCAAGATGCATGCCGAATATGCCGCCCGTGGCGAGAGCCTGCCTGCGGTATGGCCAGCCGGTCCGGACAACCCTATGGGTCTGTTCGCCCTCTACATCGGCAAGATGTACGCCATCCACGGTACCAACGCCAATTTCGGTATCGGCCTGCGGGTGAGCCACGGCTGTGTGCGTCTGCGTAACGAAGATATCGAGTACCTGTTCAAGCAGGTACCGGTCGGTACCCGCGTCCAGTTCGTCAACCAGCCGATCAAAGCCTCTCTCGAGCCCAACGGTGTCCGCTATCTGGAAGTGCACCAGCCGCTGTCGCGCAGCGAAGAGGAGTTCAACTCCAAGCTGCCGGCACCGCTGCCGATGACTCCGGCGGTGACCCGCTTCATTGCCCACGCCGACAGCGACTCCCAACTGGTGAAGCAGGCGCTGGAGCAGCGCAACGGCATGCCGATGGCGATCAACCGCTAACGGCAAATCCCCGTCACGACAAAGGGCGAACAGCATGCTGTTCGCCCTTTGTGTTTCTGCTGTGCTGACTCAGCGTCGCAGCAGATTTGCCTGCAGCTCGCTGCCGAGCTGATCGAGCAGCTGGTAGCGCGCCTTGTAGCTTGCCCGCTTGCGGGAGGGGATCTCCTCCAGCGTCTTGCGGGGCACCTCCAGCGGCAGGCTCATCCAGAGGTCATCCTGCACGCAGCCCTGATGATCCTGCCACAGGCCGTCGAGGTCGAACTTGACCCGATCGGCGGTGCGCTTGCTGCTCTGATAGATGTGGCTTCGGGTGCGGATCCCGAGCAGGCGCTTGCACGCCAGCCCCCGGGCCAGTTCGGCGGCCATATAGACCAGCAGGGACATGGGGCGCAGCCCGCCGCACGCCTTGGTGACCTGCTTGATCTCCTCGCTAAGCCCCTTGCCGCCCTGCAGCGAGCAGATCTCGAGGGTCGGATTCGGTGCGGGGCGCAGATTGAGGGCCATGTAATAGAGCGCCGCGTCATCCAGCTTGAGGGTCAGGCTCATCTCCCCCTCTTTGCCCATGTGGGTCTGGTAATCCAGTTGCAGGGTCAGCGGTGTCGTCAGCTTGTCGCTCTGCCACTGGGCCAGCAGCAGGCCGCGCCCGCTGTAGATCGCCAGTTGCTGCGCCTTGGGCAGCTGGCGAGCCAGCTGCTGGTAGTGGCTGCTGATAAGCCCCGCTCGCAGGCGCTTGCTGAGCCCCTTGTGGCGATAGGGGTGGATCGGCTTTTCCAGAATATCGGGGAAGCGGCTGATCGCCTGCGCCAGCAGCGGTTGCTCCTGCTGCTGGCGATAGAGGGCGCGCGCGCCGGGATTGAGCCAGAGACGACCCACATACTTGGCCCGTCGGATGAGGTGACCCGACTCCTCCACCGGGTGAAGGCGGCGGGCGAGGGTGCGCAGGTGTGACAGATGAGATGACATGGTGCCGACCTCTGGCTGGTGTGATGAGACTGGGCGGGGAGTGTAGGAGCGGGGCGCAGGCTTGTAAAAAATGGATAGTAACAAAATGTGAAAACAGAACGCTCAATAGCCGCCGTTGCGACGATATGGTCGTAACGGCCATGGCAGGAAATCTGGCGCCATCCTCTTGATGCGGCAGATGATTTGATGCGCAAAGGTTTTTATTGTGTTTTGTGTTTGTTAAAAGTGGTTGAGCTGGCGCGAACGGCTGATTAAGCTAGGCCGGTTTTTTAGGGATGAGCCCGTCACCAGAGCGGGCAGAAAATGACACAAAACGGAGTTTTGCATGACAGCTAGCACACCCATGTTAATCACCTTCCTGGTGTATATCCTCGGAATGGTGTTGATCGGCTTCGTTGCCTATCGCGCCACCCGCAACTTTGATGACTACATTCTGGGCGGTCGCCGGATGGGGAGTTGGGTCACCGCCCTCTCTGCCGGCGCCTCCGACATGAGCGGCTGGCTGCTGATGGGGCTGCCCGGCGCCGTCTTCGTCAGCGGCATCTCCGAGAGCTGGATCGCCATCGGTCTGGTGATCGGCGCCTACCTCAACTGGCGTTGGGTGGCGGGTCGACTGCGGGTACATACCGAGAAAAACCGCAACGCCCTGACCCTGCCGGACTACTTCACCTACCGCTTTGAAGATCACAGCAAGGTGTTGCGCATCCTCTCGGCGCTGGTGATCCTGCTGTTCTTCACCATCTACTGCGCCTCCGGCGTGGTGGCCGGTGCCCGTCTGTTTGAGAGCACCTTCGGCATGGATTACAACACTGCCCTCTGGGTCGGTGCCGCCGCCACCATCACCTACACCTTCTTCGGCGGCTTCCTCGCGGTGAGCTGGACCGACACGGTGCAGGCGACCCTGATGATCTTCGCCCTGATCCTGACCCCGATCTTCGTCATCATCGCCGTCGGCGGGGTGGACAGCGCTATGATCGAGGTAGCCGCCAAGAGCGCCACCAACCTCGACATGTTCAAGAATCTGGATGTGATCGCCATTGTCTCGCTGATGGCCTGGGGCCTGGGCTACTTCGGTCAGCCCCACATTCTGGCCCGCTTCATGGCGGCGGATTCCCACCACTCCATGGCCAATGCCCGTCGCATCAGCATGACCTGGATGGTGTTCTGCCTCGCTGGCGCGGTGGCCATCGGCTTCTTCGGTCTGGCCTACTTCGCCCGCTTCCCGGAAGTGGCGGCTGGGGTGACCGGCAACCCGGAACGGGTCTTTATCGAGCTCTCCAAGATCCTGTTCAACCCCTGGATCGCCGGTGTGCTGCTCTCCGCCATTCTGGCTGCGGTAATGAGCACTCTGAGCTGTCAGCTGCTGGTCTGCTCCAGCGCCATCACCGAGGATCTCTACAAACCGTTCCTGCGCAAGAACGCCTCCCAGCGTGAGCTGGTGTGGGTGGGTCGCCTGATGGTGCTGCTGATCGCGGTGATTGCCATCGCCGTCGCCATGAATCCGGAGAACCGGGTGCTGGGGCTGGTGAGCTACGCCTGGGCCGGTTTCGGTGCCGCCTTTGGTCCCGTGGTGCTGCTCTCCGTGCTGTGGCCGCGAATGACCCGCAACGGCGCGCTGGCTGGCATGCTGGTCGGTGCCATCACCGTCATCGTCTGGAAACAGTTCGGTTGGCTGGGGCTGTATGAGATCATCCCGGGCTTCCTGTTCGCGCTGCTGGCCATCGTGGTGGGCAGTCTGCTGGGCGAAGCGCCCTCAAAAGCGATGCTGGAGCGTTTCCGCGATGCCGAGGAGGAGTACAACACTCCGGCCGAGAGCGCGGGAGAGCCAGTCGCGGTGAACTGATCCCCCCGATCGCTTTCTGATTGAGAGCCCCGCCCCCGGATAAGGAGCGCCCTGGTTGGCCATCCTTGCACCGGTTTGGCGGGGCTTTGTGCTATCTGATTCACTCTTGGGCACTTTTTTATGTTCGGCCGGGGGCTCGACGGTGCTCGCTTTCTTTTGTCTTGGCACCGAATATGGGACACTAGGCCGCCTGAAGGAGACCCAGTGCATGCGCCTATTCACCCTGATCCTGATCCTCCTGCTGGGGGGACTGCAATATGACCTCTGGCTGGGGAAGAACGGGCTATCCGATTACCAGAACCTGTCGGAGGCCATCTCGCAGCAACAGCGGGACAACCAGACTCTCAAGGATCGTAACGACCTCATCTACCGCGAGATAGATGATCTCACCTCTGGCCTCGAGGCCATCGAGGAGCTGTCGCGCAACGATCTGGGTTACATCAAGCAGGGGGAGACCTTCTACCGGATCATCCCCAAAGAGAAAGACAAAGAGACAGTGCCGGACGATGAGCCCTACGATGACTGATGCCAGCCGGGTATCCGGCCTGACGGCGATCGTCCCTGCCGCCGGCATCGGCTGCCGGATGGGGGCCGATTGCCCCAAGCAGTACCTGCAACTGGCGGGTAAAACCATTCTCGAACATACCCTGGAGCGGTTGCTCTCCCATCCGGCCATCGCGCAGGTGATCGTGGCGCTGGCGCCCCATGACCGCTGGTTCGAGGCCCTGCCCGTGGCGGCCGACCCGCGCATTGTGCGGGTAGAGGGAGGCGCCGAGCGCGCCTTTTCCGTCCTCAATGGTCTTCATGTGGCGCAAGGGGAGTGGGTGCTGGTGCACGATGCGGCTCGCCCCTGCCTGACTCACGGCGATCTCGATGCGCTGATTGCTGCGGCCATGGGCTGCGGTGGCGCCATTCTCGGCAGCCGGGTGCGCGATACCATGAAACGCTCCGATGGCGAGGGCAATATCATCGCTACCGTCGAGCGCGAGCAGCTCTGGCATGCCCTGACGCCGCAGATGTTCCCGACCCTTGCCCTGAAACGGGCACTGGAGGAGGGGCTGCTGCTGGGCGCCATCATCACCGACGAGGCCTCCGCCATGGAGCGGGCCGGATTCGCGGTACGCATGGTGGAAGGGCGCGCCGACAATATCAAAGTGACCCGGCCGGAAGACTTGTCGCTGGCGGGGCTGTTTTTAAGCCAGCAGGCATAAGCCCCTCAGTCAGCACAAACAGTTCAGAACAAGGTGTTCAGAGCAGGTTGTCTCGAATAAACAGGCCCGAACAAGGAGTTAGCATGATCCGGATTGGACATGGTGTGGACGTACACAAAATTGATGTGGGAGGTTGCCGCTGATGATGCGCATTGGTCATGGTTTTGACGTGCAAAAAATTGATGGGGTTGGTTTCAGCATGTCGGGAGGTCGTCTCTTATGATGCGCATTGGTCATGGTTTTGATGTCCATAAATTTGGTGGGGTTGGCCCTTGCATGCTGTGCGGCGTGCCGGTTCCCTACGAGCAGGGGCTGGTTGCCCACTCCGATGGCGACGTAGTGCTGCACGCGGTGAGCGATGCCCTGCTGGGCGCCATCGGTGCCGGTGACATCGGTCGCCACTTCCCCGATACCGCAGCCGAATTCAAGGGGATCGACAGTCGCATCCTGCTGCGGGATGTGTTTGCCCGCGTGCAGCGCGCAGGTTATGCCATCGGCAACCTGGATGTGACCATCATCGCCCAGGCCCCCAAAATGGCCCCCCATATCGACGCCATGTGCGCCGTGCTGGCCGCCGATCTGCAATGTGATTTGAACCGGGTGAACGTCAAGGCGACCACCACCGAACAGCTTGGGTTTACGGGGCGCAAGGAAGGGATCGCCACCGAAGCCGTCGTCCTACTGGTGAAACAATAATGCTGGAACAACTTGCCTATCTGCACGGGGCACCCACTGCCCGCGGTATCCTCAAGGCCGAGGCTGCCGATTTCGTGGTGAATGAAGATCTCGGCTTCGAGCCTTGCGGGGAAGGGGAGCATATCTTCGTCCGGGTGCGCAAAACCGGCGAGAATACCGCCTGGGTGGCCGGTCTGCTGGCCGATGCGGCCGGGGTCAACCGCAATGCGGTGACCTGGGCGGGCCTGAAAGATCGCCACGCGGTGACCGAGCAGTGGTTCGGCATTCACCTGCCGGGCAAGGCGGAGCCGGACTTGTCGGTCATCGAGAGCGACAGCATCCAGATCCTGCAAGCCAAGCGTCACAACCGCAAATTGCGGGTCGGCTACCTCAAGGGCAACCACTTCACCCTGCGTCTCACCGGTCTGGAACAGGCCGACGGGCTGGAAGCGCGCCTGCAGGCCATCGCCGGGCAGGGCGTACCCAATTACTATGGTGAGCAGCGTTTTGGCCGTGATGGCAACAACCTGGAAGCGGCCAAGGCGATGTTTGCCGGCAAGCGGATCAAGGATCGCAACAAGCGTTCCCTCTACCTCTCAGCCGCTCGCAGCATGCTGTTCAATGCCATCGTCAGCGCCCGCATCGAGCAGGGGCTGGCTCACCAGCTGCTGGCCGGTGATTGCGTGATGCTCAAGGGCAGCCACTCCATCTTCAGTGAAGAGGTGCTGACCCCCGAGCTGGAAGCGCGTCTTGCCTCCGGCGACGTGCAACTCACTGCGCCCCAGTGGGGCCGTGGCCGTCTGGCCAGTCAGGGTGCCGCTGCCGAGTTTGAACAAGGCGTGTTGGCCCCTTACGCCGAATGGTGTGACGGGCTGGAGAAAGCCGGGCTGGATCAGGATCGCCGCCCGCTGCTGCTCAAGCCGGAGCAGATGAGTTGGCAGCTGGACGGCGAGGTGCTGACCCTCTCCTTCTTCCTGCCGGCGGGCGCGTTTGCCACCAGCGTGGTGCGCGAGTTAATGCAGGCCGAAGAGGCCGATCATGGTTTCAGGAATCAGACCGATGCGAATTCTGGTCAGTAATGATGATGGTGTGCATGCCGAGGGCATTCGTGCCCTCAGCGAGGCGCTGCGCGCCTGCGGCGAGGTCATTGTGGTGGCGCCGGATCGCAATCGCAGCGGCGCGAGTCACTCCCTGACGCTGGAAGTACCGCTGCGGGTCACCCGTATCAGCGAAACCGGTTACTATGCGGTGAAGGGCACGCCGACCGACTGCGTGCATCTGGCGGTCAATGAGCTGGTACGCCCGGAGCCGGACATGGTAGTGGCCGGTATTAACCACGGCGCCAACCTGGGGGATGATGTCATCTACTCGGGCACGGTCGCCGCGGCCACCGAGGGGCGCCATCTTGGCTACCCCTCCATCGCTATTTCGCTGGTGGGCAAGACCCACTTCGCCACGGCGGCCCACTATGCGGCCCTGCTGGTGAAGGGGCTGATGAAACACCCCCTGCCTGCCGATCAGATCCTCAACGTCAACGTGCCGGACTTGCCCCTCGAGCAGATCAAGGGGATCAAGACCACCCGCCTTGGCAATCGCCACCGGGCGGAGTCGGTGATCTGCACCGAAGATCCCCGTGGCCAGCCCATCTACTGGATTGGCCCGCCTGGCAGTCAGCAGGATGCCGGTGACGGTACCGATTTTGCTGCCATCGAGCAGGGCTATGTCTCGATTACCCCCCTGACCATCGATATGACTGCCTATGACAGTCTCGCCGGTCTGGGGGCCTGGTTAGATCTGCAGGGATGAGGGTGGTGTGATAGTACAGCGCCTGTTAAATCAGCTCATTGCGCAGGATATTCGCGATTTTCGCGTGCTGGCGACCATCGCGAAAGTGCCGCGCCAGTTGTTCGTGGACGAGGCTATGGCGCACAAGGCGTGGGACAACACCGCCCTGCCCATTGGCCACGGCCAGACCATTTCGCAGCCCTATATGGTGGCGCGAATGACCGAGTTGCTGATGCAAAATGATCCGGCCCATGTGCTGGAGATTGGCACTGGCTCCGGTTACCAGACGGCGATCCTCGCCCATCTGGTGGAGCATGTTTATACCGTTGAGCGGATCAAGTCGCTGCAGTTCCAGGCCCGGCGCCGACTGCGCCAGCTCGATCTGCACAATGTCTCGGCCAAGCACGGCAACGGCTGGCTGGGGTGGCCCAACAAAGGGCCTTATGACGCCATTCTGGTGACGGCCGCGGCGAGCGAGATCCCCACGGCACTGACCGATCAGCTGGCCGAAGGGGGCCGACTGGTGTTGCCCGTGGGTGACAGCCAGCAGACCCTGCAGCTGATCGAACGATCCGGCTCCCAGCTGACCAGCCGTATTCTGGAGCCGGTACGTTTTGTTCCCCTGATTGACGGAGATGTTGAGTGAAGTTGTTTTCCCGTTTGTACGTACTGGTGATGCAGTGGGCCCGCCACAAGCATGCTCCCTGGTATCTCTCCATCACCGCTTTTATCGAGTCGGTGTTCTGGCCGATCCCGGTGGACGTGATGCTGGCGCCAATGGCGCTCGCCAAGCCGCACAAGGCGTGGCACTACGCCGGGTTGGCAACCCTCTTCTCGGTGCTGGGTGCGCTGTTCGGTTACGCCCTTGGCTATGCCCTGTGGGATCCGGTGGTGCTGCCACTGGTGGAGTCTGTCGGCTATCAGGACAAGATCGGGATCGCCCGCCACTGGTTTGAGCAGTGGGGGATCTGGGTCATTTTCATTGCCAGCTTCACCCCTATCCCCTACAAGGTGTTTACCGTGACGGCAGGGTTGTTGCAAATGGCTCTGCTGCCCTTCATCATCACCTCCCTCATCGGTCGTGGCATGCGCTTTTTCCTGGTGGCGGGCCTGATGCGCTGGGGTGGCGAGAAGATGGAACGCAAACTGATGCACTACGTGGATGTGCTCGGTTGGCTCTGTATTGGTCTGGCCGTTGTGGCCTATTTCTGGTTTAGTCGTTAAGGATCCATTATGCGTTCGCGTATTTGGCAAGGAAGCAGTGTCGTGGTGTTGTCATGGCTGCTGCTTGCCTGCTCCTCCAGTAAAAATGCAGCTCCGGTGGATGGGGTAGGTGATGATCAGTTCGTCTCGACCATTCCGGCTCGCCAGAGCGGCACTCAGCTCAGCGCCCCCATTCAGGGCGGCAGCTATGTGGTGAAGCGGGGCGATACCCTCTACTCCATCGCCTTCAACTCCGGCAATGACGTGCCGTCGCTGGCCAGTCTCAACAACATCAGCCCGCCCTACAATATCTACCCCGGGCAGCGGCTGCGTCTTGACGCGTCGGGCTCTGCGGTGACCAGCAGCAGAAGTGCCGGTACCTATGAGGTACGCCGCGGCGATACCCTGAGCAGCATCGGCCGCCAGTTCGGCATGACGCCGCAGGTGCTGGCCCAGAGCAACAATCTGAGCGCCCCCTATGCGCTGCAGCCGGGTCAGGTACTCAACGTCCAGACTGCTGGCGGTGGTTCGACCCAGATGGTGGCTGCGACTCGTCCGGCAACCGTGACGCCAGTGGCAGTGAGCCGTCCGAGCAGCGGACCGCGTCCGTTGGCCGAGCCGAGCGGATCTGGTCAGACCACGCCATTCATCGCTCAGAAATCCGTTGCTCCGGCAGCACCGAAGGAATACGCTCAGACCAAAGAACAAAAAACAAACAACTCCCAGTCGAGACTTGCTTGGCACTGGCCCGCAAAAGGCCGGATCGTCGAGGGGTTCTCTGTTGCAGAACAGGGTAACAAGGGTATCGACATAGCCGGCCAGAAGGGGCAACCCGTCTACGCCGCCAGCGGTGGTAAAGTGGTATACGCTGGCAGTGCTTTAAGGGGGTACGGCAAGCTGATCATCCTCAAGCATGATGATGACTATCTCTCCGCTTACGCACACAACGACGAGTTGCGGGTGAAGGAAGGGGACAGCGTCAAGGGGGGCTCGGTCATTGCCAACATGGGTAGCACGGACGCGCCGGATGTGCGATTGCATTTCGAGATCCGGTACCGAGGCAAATCGATCAATCCGATGAGCTATTTGCCAAAGCGTTAACCCCAGAGAGACCGTCTTACTCTGGTAACGTCAGGGAGACACACCATGAGCCAAGAACAACTGGTAATGCAGGATGCAGAGTTAGAGTTTGACGCTGAACCCGAATCGAACGAAGAAGAAGTAGAAGAGTTGCATGAGGTAGTCGCCGAGGTGGAAGAGACTATCTCCGATGAGTTGCTGGCACCGGAACTGAACAAGGTGATGGATGCCACGCAACTCTATCTGGGGGAGATTGGTTTTTCCCCGCTGCTCACTGCCGAAGAGGAAGTCTACTACGCCCGTCGTGCCTTGCGGGGTGACAAAGCAGCCCGCAAGCGCATGATCGAGTCCAACCTTCGACTGGTGGTGAAAATCGCCCGTCGCTACAACAACCGCGGCTTGGTGCTGCTGGATCTCATCGAAGAGGGCAACCTCGGTCTTATCCGCGCGGTCGAGAAGTTCGACCCCGAGCGCGGCTTCCGTTTCTCCACCTACGCCACCTGGTGGATCCGCCAGACTATTGAGCGGGCCATCATGAACCAGACCCGCACCATCCGTCTGCCCATTCATGTGGTCAAGGAGTTAAACGTTTACCTGCGCACCGCGCGTGAACTCTCGCACCGTCTCGATCATGAACCGACCGCCGAGGATATCGCCTTTGCGCTGGATTGTTCGGTGGACAGTGTGAACCGCATGCTCAAGCTCAACGAGAAGATCACCTCGGTAGATACCCCCATCGGTGGCGATCGCGACAAGGCGCTGCTGGATGTGCTCTCCGACGAACGCGGCATGGGGCCGGAGCTGGAGTCCCAGGATGACGACATGCGCGCCAGCATTGTGCACTGGCTGGAAGAGCTCAATCCCAAGCAGCGGGAAGTGCTGGCCCGTCGTTTCGGTCTGCTGGGCTATGAGCCGGCCACCCTCGAGGATGTGGGGGCCGAGATTGGTCTGACCCGCGAGCGGGTGCGTCAGATCCAGGTCGAGGGACTGCGCCGCCTGCGGGAGATCCTGCTGAGCCAGGGGCTTTCCATCGAGGCGCTGTTTCGCACCTGATCACGGTGGCTGCCGGCTGACAACAAACGGCTGAACAAGTGAATAGCACGAGGGGAGCAATCGCTCCCCTCGTTTTTTATTGCCTGTCGTCTGGCGATGGCGGCGTGGTTATACCAGCTCGGCCAGCATGGTGTCGGCGTAGGGCACCAGCGCTTCGCCCTTCTTCACCTTGGCGAGATAGTCCGGGTTGGCGATGAGCGGACGACCGATGGCCACCAGATCGAAGCGGTTGGCCTCGATGGCCGCGGCGGCGCGCTCGGCGTCGTAGTTGCCCACCCCGACCAGATTGCCCTTGTAGTGGGCGCGCAGATAGTCGGAGGCGCGGCCACCCAGATAATCGAAGGTGAGGTTGTCATCGAAGATGCCGAGGTGGATATAGGCCAGCGGGCGATCGTTGAGCTCGGCCAGCAAATAGTCGAACACGGCGCGATCTTCCGGGCTGCCCGCCAGATGGACATAGGCACCCGGGGAGAGGCGAATGCCAACCCGATCACCGCCGATACGGGCGCTGATGGCATCGACCACTTCCAGCGCGAAACGGCTCATCTTTTCCGGGCTGCCGCCGTAGTTGTCGGTGCGCAGGTTGGTGGAGTGGTGCAGGAACTGATCGATCAGGTAGCCGTTGGCACCGTGGATCTCCACTCCGTCGAAGCCCGCTTCGATGGCGTTGGCAGCGGCCTGGGCGTAATCCTGCACCAGCTGGGCGATGTCGGCCTCGGTCAGGGCGCGTGGCACCTGATAGGTCAGCTCGCGCATGCGGGGCACAGTGCCCTCGTGCGCCACGGCAGAGGGGGCAAGCACTTCAGCCTGATGGAAGAAGGGGTGGGAGAGGCGACCGACATGCCACAGCTGGGCGAAGATCTTGCCGCCTTTGGCGTGCACGGCGCTGGTCACTTTCTTCCAGCCATCGATCTGCGCCTGGGTAAAGAGGCCCGGGGTATTGGGGTAGCCCTGCCCGTCGGGGCGAATGATGACGGCCTCGGAAACAATCAGGCCGATGTCGGCGCGGCGGCCGTAATAGGCAGCCATCTGCTCGGTCGGCACCAGACCGGGGCCTGCCATGCAGCGGGTGAGCGGGGCCATCATGAAGCGGTTGGCCAGGGTCAGAGTGTCATTGAGTCGATACGGCTGAAACAGGGTATTCATGATAGTTTGTCCTGAACGGGTTATTCTTGAATGTGCATTCAAGACGTTTTTTGCGTCGGGCGCAAGCTTTTTTTGAATGCGCGTTCAAGAAGGTTGGCCCGAGCGGGCGGCTGGGGTAAACTTGCCGCCCTTTCCAGCCACTCTTTATCGGCGGGCCTGTTTGCCCCTTGCCGGTGAACCATTTCCCACGGGAGGAACCATGCGCATAGCCGAGTTTGATCGGGACGAGGTGCTGCGAAATGCCATGGAAGCGTTTCGTGCCAAGGGGTACGCCAAGACCACCATGCAGGAGCTGGTGGCCGCCACCGGCCTGCATCCTGGCAGCATCTACGGCGCCTTCGGCAACAAGCGCGGCTTGCTGCTGGCGGCGGTGGATCACTATGTCGAGGGCAAACGCACCCTGCGCCGCGCCTTGCTCGACAACCCGAGCCCGCTGGCGGGCCTTGCTGCTTATCTCGACGGAATTGTGGGAGAGGCGCTCTGCGGCTCCTGTCTGGTGACCCGCACCATGATGGAGTTGAGCGAGCAGGATGAGGAGCTGACCCAGCGGGTCAAGGGGATCTACGGCGAGCTGGAGCAGGACCTGGCCGAGTTGCTGACGCAGGCGCAGGCAAAGGGCGAGCTAGCCCCTGATAGCAATATCCGCACCCTCACCGCCCTGCTGCTGATCAACCTGCAAGGGCTGGTCACCTTCGCTCAGTGTCGCCCCGATCGTGTTTTGCTCGACGACGTAGTCGCTCAACTGATGCGGGCCCTGCGGGCGTAACGCGATACCGCAGAAACAACAGTGGCTCCCGAGGGAGCCACTGTTGTTTCTGGTCTCAGTCCTTGCATCAACCTTTGGTGCCAGACGCAGCGGGCTTACCTCGGCCCCACCAGCTCCTTCATCAAATCTTTCAGCCACACCAGCGCCGGTTGCTGCGCGTGCACGGGGTGCCAGACGCAGTTTAGGTGGTAATCCGGCACGTCTTCGGGCAGCGGCAGGCTTTTCAGCGGCCAGTGGCTGGCGAGCAGCTCGGCCACCATGCTGGGCAGAACCAGCAGGTGATCGCTCTGGCTGACGATGGCGGCGGCGGACATATAGCTCTGGCTGTTAACCGAGATGGTGCGGCTAAAGCCCTGACTCTTCAGATAGCGGTCGAGGCTCGCCTCCGAGGTGCCGAGCGGTGAGTGGAACACGTGGGGCATGGCGATCAGCTGCTGCAGGGTGATGCGCTCCATCCACAGGGATGGGTCATCCTCGGCGCCGGCGGGGGCCGATTTGGCAATCGGCAGATCGGCGCGCACTAGCCCAGCCAGCGGCTCGGTGAGCCAGGTCTCCTTGCCGAGATACCCCGGCACCTGCATGTACTCGTCAAACCCCAGCACCAGATCGATCTCGCCGCTTGCCAGCTCGGCTTCGGGCAGGGTGTCGCGCAGGATGCGGATCTCGATGGTGACCCCCGGCGCCAGCCGCCTGAGCCGCTGAATAAGCGGCGGGATCAGCACGCACTCCACGTAATCTGTGGTGCAGAGCACGAAACGGCGCCTGGAATGGATCGGCTCGAACTCCTCTTCCTCGGTGAGCTGCTGCTCCAGCAGCCGCAGCGCCTGCTGCACCCCGAGATGCAGCCGCTGGGCGCGCGGGGTCGGCAGCATCCCCTGCGGGGTACGCACCAGCAGCGGGTCGCCGAGAAAGGTGCGTAGCCGGTTAAGGGAGTGGCTCATGGCGGGCTGGCTGATAAAGAGCGCTTCGGCGGCGCGGGTGACGCTCCCTTGCGTCATCAGGGCGTCAAACGCGAGCAGCAGATTGAGGTCGAGCTGGTGCAGTTTCATGGGGGGATTATTCGCCGTGTTTATGGGACAATCCATCCTATTCATTTGATGGATATGGGCGCAACGTCTTACTGTGCGACCCACTGTTATTTTTCCAGGATTCCCGCGCCGTGTTGGCGTAAATGGGGGCCTCAATCCATGCAAGGAGCCTTGCGATGAGCATCAAGACCATTCATTCCACGCCGGCCGCCGACGGCTTCACCATGCCCGCCGAGTGGGCGCACCAGCAGGCCGTCTGGATGATCTGGCCGTTTCGCCCTGACAACTGGCGTGAAGCCGGTCGCTTCGCCCAGCCTGTCTTTGCCAAGGTAGCGGATGCCATCGGCGGCGCCACCCCGGTCTTTATGGGGGTGCCTGCCCAGTTTATGGAGCAGGCTCGCGCCATCATGCCCGCCCACGTGACCCTAGTCGAAATGAACAGCGATGACTGCTGGGCCCGCGATACAGGCCCCACCATTGTGACCAACGTTGCCGGCGAGTGCCGTGGCGTGGATTGGGGCTTCAATGCCTGGGGCGGTCACAAGGGCGGTCTCTACTACCCGTGGAATCAGGATGAAGAGGTCGCTGCCCAGATGCTGGCCCAGCACGGTATGGCTCGCTACGACGCGCCGCTCATTCTGGAAGGGGGTTCCATCCACGTCGATGGCGAAGGCACCTGCCTGACCAGCGCCGAGTGCCTGCTCAACGAAAACCGCAACCCGCACCTGAGCAAAGAGCAGATCGAAGCTCACCTGCGCGACTATCTGGGCGTCACCAGCTTTATCTGGCTGGACGAAGGCGTCTACATGGACGAAACCGACGGCCACATCGACAACATGTGCTGCTTCGTGCGTCCGGGTGAAGTGGCGCTGCACTGGACCGACGACCAGAACGATCCCCAGTACGCCCGCTCCGTGGCCGCCCTCAAGGTGCTGGAAGCGGCAGTCGATGCCAAGGGTCGCAAGCTCAAAATCTGGAAGCTGCCCCAGCCGGGCCCGCTCTACTGCACCGAAGAGGAGTCTGCCGGCGTCGAGTGCGGCAGCGGTGTGCCGCGCGAGGCCGAAGGCCGTCTGGCCGGTTCCTACGTGAACTTCCTCATCACCAACGATCGCATTGTCTACCCGCTGCTGGATGCAGCCACCGATGGCGAAGCCCAGCGCATTCTGGAAGAGATCTTCCCGGATCACACCGTGATCGGCGTACCGGCTCGCGAGATCCTGCTGGGCGGTGGCAATATCCACTGCATTACCCAGCAGATCCCCTCCGGGAAATAAGCCGTAGGCGCGATTAGCTCGACAAAACCCCACATCGTGGGGTTTTGTCCCTTGATATGCGGGTGGTCGGGCGTTGTAGCGGCGGCGATCACCCTGAAGCGATTAGCTGCGATATGGCTGCGTTAGCCGATATTGCACACCGTCACCCTTTACAGGAGATCCCCATGATCGAAGTGACCGAGGTTTCCATTGCCGAACTGCGTGCCGCGCTCGAATCAGGCCGCACCACAGCGGTCGAACTGGTCAAGGCCTATCTGGCCCGGATCGAGGCCTACAATGGCCCCGAGACTGCCACCAAACTCAATGCCGTGGTGGTCGCCAATCCCGATGCGCTGAAAGAAGCCGAAGCTTCCGATGCCCGCCGTGCCCGTGGCGAGACTCTGGGCCCGCTCGACGGCATCCCCTACACCGCCAAAGACAGCTATCTGGTCAAGGGGCTGACTGCCGCCTCCGGCAGCCCGGCCTTCAAGGATCTGGTGGCCCAGCGCGATGCCTTTACCGTTGAGCGCCTGCGCGCCGCCGGTGCCATCTGCCTTGGCAAAACCAATATGCCGCCGATGGCCAATGGCGGCATGCAGCGCGGCGTCTATGGCCGTGCCGAGAGCCCCTACAACGCCGACTACCTGACTGCGCCGTTTGCCTCCGGCTCCTCCAACGGCGCCGGTACTGCCACCGCCGCCAGCTTCTCCGCCTTCGGTCTGGCCGAAGAGACCTGGTCGAGCGGCCGTGGCCCTGCCTCCAACAACGGTCTGTGTGCCTACACCCCGTCCCGTGGCGTCATCTCGGTGCGCGGCAACTGGCCGCTGACTCCGACCATGGATGTGGTGGTGCCTTATGCCCGCACCATGAACGATCTGCTGGAAGTGCTGGATGTAGTGGTGGCTGACGATAGCGATCCCCGTGGCGATCTGTGGCGCATGCAGCCCTGGGTGCAGCTGCCCAAGGCCTCCGAAGTGCGTCCGGCCTCCTATCTGGATCTGGCTGCCAAGCCCGATGCCCTCAAGGGCAAGCGCCTCGGCGTGCCGCGCATGTTTATCAACAAGGATGAACTGGCTGGTACCAGCGAAAACCCCGGTATCGGCGGCCCGACCGGTCAGCGCATCCATACCCGTCCGACCGTGATCGCCCTGTGGGAGCTGGCCCGTCAGGCGCTGGAAGCCGCTGGAGCGGAAGTCATCGAAGTGGACTTCCCGCTGGTCTCCAACTGCGAAGGGGACAGACCCGGTACGCCGACCGTGTTCAATCGCGGCATCGTGAGCCCGGAGTTTCTCAACGACGAGCTGTGGGAGCTCTCCGGCTGGGCGTTCGACGACTTCCTGCGCGCCAATGGCGATCCCAAGCTCAACAAGCTGGCCGATGTCGATGGCCCCCAGATCTTCCCCCACGATCCGGGCACCCTGCCGAACCGCGAGGGTGATCTGGCAGCGGGCATGGACGAGTACGTCAATATGGCCAAGCGCGGCCTGAAATCCTGGGACGAGATCGCCACAGTGCCGGACGGCCTGCGCGGGTTGGAGCAGACCCGCAAGCTGGATCTGGAGGACTGGATGGACGAGCTCAAGCTCGACGCCGTGCTGTTCCCCACCGTGGCCGATGTCGGCCCGGCTGACGCGGACGTGAATCCGGCCTCCGCCGATATCGCCTGGAGCAATGGCATCTGGGTTGCCAACGGCAACCTCGCCATTCGCCACCTCGGCGTGCCGACCGTTACCGTCCCCATGGGCATCATGGCCGATATCGGCATGCCGGTGGGGCTGACCTTTGCCGGTCGCGCCTATGACGACAACAACCTGCTGCGCTTCGCCTCGGCCTTCGAGTCCACCGGCAGCAAGCGCAGGGTGCCGCCACGCACGCCGCCGTTGGCTTGATCGTTACAGCTGGCCTGATTGCTTTAGCGCCCTGTCCGCGAGAAATCAGGGATAAAGAGAGAGGGAGGCATCATGCCTCCCTCTTTTTTGTATCCATTTTCTGGCTGTGGCCATCACACCCGGATGTTCTGGCCCGCACCCATCTCGCTCTTTGTCACATGCGGGGTCTGCTCCTCTTGGGACAAGCTGGCCTCCCACTCGTGGGCCTTTTCCAGCAGATCGGCGAGGCGCTCCCTGATCTGCTGCGGGCGATAGCTCTCCAGCGCGATCCGGGAGAAAAACGATACCCGCTCGGTGCCAGGATAGATGCCGACCCCGTAGCAATGGCGCAAGGGGGCGAGGGCATGCTCGCCAAAACGCAGGAACAACTCGCGAGACAGACGCTCGGGAAGATCGCTCGCCGTGGTCACCGAGAGTACCAGCGCCATCTCGTCGGGTTGAGCCACGATATTGACCACAAAGGGGGCTGTCGCCTCCTCTGCTGCCCGCTGGATCTCGAACGTGCAGACGCCGTTTTCATCGAAGGCCAGCGGTTCGACCGACAGCTCGGCCAGGATTTTCTGATAGATATCCAACACAACACTCCAGTCCGGTTGCCCGGTCGTCTTCGAAGGGGCAGGGCAAGATCACCAAGAGACGGCCCCGCCACCGAGCGGGCAGGGCCGTCATCCATATTCACTGCAAGGGTTACACCTTGATATTGAGTGCTCGACCCTCTTCCAGCTCGAACACCCGAACATCGCTCACCGGGTTGTCGTTAAAGCACACGCTTTTCTTCATTTTGGCGGGGGCGTTCTCCCCGTCCGATGAGCCTGTGTGCTCTTCGACCAGCTGTGAGGTTTCGTTGGCGCGGGTGTTTGCCTCGGTCAGGGCGTCCAGCTCGGCGGTGGCTCTTTGCTCAAACAGCTGGCCGAAGCTGCGATTGAACTCGGCATTGACCTTGGTGTTGAACACCTCAGACTCCTGACTCTGCACCTTCAATGCCTCTTGCAATGCCTTGGGATCGTTGCTCAGCGAGGCGAACAACGTAGTGGTCTGCTCGATGGCACGGGAACTCAGCAGGCCGAAGATGGCGTCTCTCCCGTTGATAAAACTGGAGAAGTGCTCCATGGCAAATTCCCGGGAGGAATCACTCATGGTCTCAAGACCCAGCCGATTCTTGTTGGCGTCGGTCACATCCGCCAGAGTCGCGGTCTTGGGATCGCTGCCCGGCTTCAGATATTGGGCATCGTTTTTGAACTCGCTGATGGGCTGGTTAAAGGCTTGCTGCACAAGCTTCTTGATCTGGCCAAGCTCAGTCAGCTGCCGCTGCACCTCGGACTGAATTTGAGTGGCCCGGGTGGTGAGTGCACTCTCCCCCTTGGTGGCGGCTCGGCTAAAGAAATCGATCACCGCATTTTTGATGCGGCCCAGCGTGCTTAAATGGGCCAGGTCCCGTTGTACGGAGACATCCCCACTCTTGCCGATATGAATGCTGTACTCCTTGCCTTCACCCAGATGAAGGGCCAGCTTCTGATTGCTGCCGGGATTGACGTTGGCGAGCTGCAGGCTGTCGATAGCCTTCAACATCACCGGGGTAGCTCCATGAATAGCCATGACCTTGGTTCCTTATCTCACTAACAAGCGATACATCTGGCCTGCATCATACCCGTCAGTGAAAACGCCGTTTATTAGCCATGGTTGCACTATTTTAGTTTCGGGTTGGCCTGCGCTGGCGTGTGTGAGAGGAGAGCCGGTTGCAGTGTGGCCTCAGATTTTGAGTCCATAGCTGCAAGCGTATGGTGCCGCCACGGAGGCCGCTGTTGGGGGGATTGCCGCTGTGAGTTACATATTCCGAGTTTGACAGGTAATAACAAAAACAAACCCACCCGCTATGCTGGTGGGTTTTCTTTCTTCTGTTCGAATACTTCATCAATCATTACATGTGCAGCTGAACCAATCCAAAAGAATATAGAGGTCGCAACAATGTAGAGGATTACTTGAATGGTCATTATGTAAATTGAACTGGCATCGTTCAATAAAATTATCGCAATAAGAATTAAGCATGGCGTGACCCCCATTATAAAAAGCAACGTAATTATCAAAACTATTCTTGGCGAAGCGGAGTTTTTATTGATAACACCAGCGCTAACAATTTTCACTATTGCTTGGCCGAATAGGATTGCAGATGCAAAACTCCAATCTGCAGCAGCAAAAAAGTCACCCATACTTGATTTGTATAATTTTACCATTCCAATAACAATAAATGGCAAAAGTATAAACAAATACTCGGAAAGCAATGTTATTCTTGCATTTGAGTAGACATTATTCTTCATAGTCAAAATTCCCCTGTTTATAAAACCGCATTTCTACAGGGTTGTGCACCTTGATTACTTCATATTTTGTCTCTACAGGTTTGTCATATTTATCATAAAATACAATAGTAACTAAATCGCATAATAGGCCATCTCCAGGTGCCACTAATACCTTCCGATTATGAAACTCTGTCAACCATTCAGGAACACGCATCTTAGCTGATATTTTTGTTTTCCCTTTAATAAAATCCCACATGGAGTTACCAATGAAATCTGCTTTTTTAATGATGAGAGTTTCTTTTGTTATATTGCTTCGAGTTGAATCCACGATTAGTAAATCAATGTCATCCTTTGTCAGTTTGAAATTTTTATTAAGCTTTACAGTATGCCCATTTGCTAAAACATATATATCATCATGAGCATTAAGCTTTCCTGATGCATCACTGATGGATGTATAAGATTTCAACAATCGATATCTGTTAAGGTCAAGGACATTCGGGAATTCTTCGAGTCTAAGCTCATCGGCTTTTCTATGAAGTTCATTTATAAGAGGGTCTAATTCATCTACATTTGTTATAGTATCTTTGTCTTTTATAAAAGTGATTAATCGTTCTGTACAATAGTTCATGAACCCAATGAATTTACTTTGCTTTTCATTAGGGATTTCACCGTCTATATTGATGGTGAGCCAAGATTTTATGGATCCTTCATTAATATCTGATAATAGAAGGAAAGGTCTGATTTCTGTATCTACTGCGTGTAAGACACTTTCGTGGAACTCTTCAACGCTACTAATTAGAAGACTCATGGAGTCAAAAACCCGTTGAGGTTTTTCAGAGTTTTTTTGAAAATCAATTTTCAAGCATATATTATTTTTGTATGAACTCTCTATTTGCATAAACGTAATCCATTTCAGCATTAGATGTATACATGAACAACGACCCAACATTGATACCCGGATGAGCACGGTAGCCATAATGAGGTATTGTGGAGAGGAGAACAAGAGGGTCTTCAGTGCGAATAGCTACTAAGCGTACTTGGGCCAGCGTGAAATAAGATTACCGAAATGCCGTTGATATCCATGGTGTCCTGCTAGTCTTGCCATCATCATTTTCACGGTAAACGGACGATTACGCTGCGCTAATCGTCCCTACATTATGTGGCTTATTGTTACCTCCCCCTCATCCCCGGCCCTTCTCCCCTTGTTTGTGATCAAGAGTGGGAGAAGGGAGCAGATATGCTCCGCTGGTTGTGTGTTGGCTCTGTGGTGCGGGTGAATATGAGTAGCGTGGAATTGGCACGGGCCATCCCCTCTCCCTCGGGAGAGGGCTAGGGTGAGGGGCAGCTATCTGTGTTGTAGGTTCGAATAGCGCAGCGTATTCGGACGTTCGCGAATAGGAGGTGGCCGCCGATTTTCCCGGACTTTCCCCAGACTTCACCTTCTCTTCACAGAACCTCATTTTCCCCTCACAAATCCCCCGTATCTTCTGCCCACTGCTTAAAAGGCCCTGCTTGCCACAGGGGTGGCGAGGGGCCGGTTGGAGTGAGGGAGCAAGATGATGAAAGGTTGGATAAAGTGCACATTGGCCGGGGCCGTGGTGCTGATGGCGAGTTTCTGGGGTGGCAGCGTGCGGGCGGCGGGGATCTCCCTCAAGCAGGTAAGCGGCCCGGTTTATGTTGTTGAAGATAACTACTACGTAAAGGAAAACTCCATGGTCTATTTCGGGGCCAAGGGGGTGACTGTGGTGGGGGCGACCTGGACGCCGGATACCGCCCGCGAGCTGCACAAGCTGATCAAACGGGTCAGCAGCAAGCCGGTGCTGGAGGTGATCAACACCAACTACCACACCGATCGGGCGGGCGGTAACGCCTACTGGAAGTCCATCGGGGCCAAGGTGGTGGCGACGCGCCAGACCTGGGATCTGATGAAGAGCGATTGGGCCGAGATTATCGCCTTTACCCGCAAGGGGCTGCCGGAGTATCCGGATCTGCCGCTGGTGCTGCCCAACGTGGTGCACGATGGTGACTTCACGCTGCAAGAGGGCAAGGTGCGCGCCTTCTTCGCGGGCCCGGCCCACACGCCAGACGGCATCTTTGTCTACTTCCCCGACGAGCAGGTGCTCTATGGCAACTGCATCCTCAAGGAGAAGCTGGGCAACCTGAGCTTTGCCAATGTGAAGGCCTATCCGCAGACCATCGAACGGCTCAAAGCGATGAAGCTGCCGATCAAGACGGTGATCGGCGGCCACGACTCCCCGCTGCACGGCCCCGAGCTGATTGATCACTATGAAGCGCTGATCAAGGCGGCGCCGCAGTCATAACCGCCGCATGACAGACCGCCTGCAAGCCTTGCCATTGCTGCACTCTGCGCCATAACGGCCCACTACAAAACGCCCGCTTTCAGGAAATAAGTGGGCGTTTTTCTGTTGCGGCTTTTCTGCGGCCGCTTATTGCGGGCGTTGGCACGGCGAGATTAAGGCTGTTCAAGGCGGGTGGGCTTTCATAAGATGGCCTTCTCTCTTTTCCCTGAAAGTTATCCATTTTCGTTATGCAATACGCCTCTCTCGCGCGCCTCAAGCAGGCCTTTATCACCGGGATGTGGGCCTCGCTGGTCAGCATCGTTATCGGCTTCGCCTTCAAGGTGTGGCTGGCGCAGTGGGTCGCCAAGGGGGAGCTGGCGCTGTTCAACAGCGTGGTGGACCTCATCTCCCTCTCCTTTATCCTGATGACAGGTTTTCGCTCCTCCATGGTGGTGAGCTACTCCCAGACCAAAAACGATCGGGACATCATCAATATCTTCCGCTACTTCCTCATCGGCATCGTGCTGCTCACCTGGGGGACGGTGATCCCCTATATCAAGCACGGGCTCCATATCCGGGTGGAGTATCTGCAACTGGTGGGGGTGATCTTCGGGCTGGGGCTCAAGGTCTACTTCACCAATCTGGTGGCCATGTACCGGATGTATGCGCTCTCCAACCGGGTCACCTGGCTGGAGCCGCTGGCCAATGGCCTGCTGTTTATGGCCTGTTACTTTGGGCTCGGGATGGCTGCGCTCCCTTCGCTCTTCTACGGGCTGACCTTCTCCTCGCTCGCCATCGCCGGTTATATGTATGTCTCGCGGCGTCGGGCTATCGCCACCAAGCCGCTGGCCAAAGTGGCGCTCGGCCCCGAGATGGTGAGCTATGTGAAGAAGAGCTTTACCGCCTCGCTGGAGGCGGGGGCCAGCATCCTGATGATTTACATCACCGTGCTGCTCACCATCCGCCACTTCAGCATCGACGAGCTGGGGGATTTTCAGGTGGTGGTGCGCCCCATCTTCACCTATATGACCACTCTGTTTGTCTTCCCCATCTACCGCTTTGTGCTGCCGGAGCTGGCGGTCAATCTGCGCAACGGCGATCACCGCCAGATCAGGATGATCCGCCGCTGGATCTTCCGTCTCTCCGCCATCGTCAGTCTGGTGTTCTTTGTGCTGATGCTGCTGGCGGGCAAGCTACTGGTGTTGCTGCTGTTCCCCGTCGACTATGTGGGCGCCGTGCCCGTGCTGTTCCACTTCTCCATCTTCTTTATCTTCATGATGCTCAACGGCTATCAGCTCGCCTATATCAAGGCCCATGGCCACTTTACCCAGAGCCTGCTGATCCGGCTGGCGGGCATAGTGGCGCTGGTGGCGGCCTACTATCTGGTAGCCCGCTTCACCACCAATGTGGTGGCCATTATCGTGGCACTCGGCCTCGGCTATATGGCGATGTTTATTCTCTCCACCCTGGCGGAGCGGCAGATCCTGAAATCCCTGCCATTGGTGCTGGCGACCCGCTAGGTGTTCAGTCGCCAAGGGTGGCGCTGGTCTGTATTGGATAATAAAAAACGCCCATTCGGGCGTTTTTTGTTGGTGGGATTGAGGTGGCTTAACGCTTGCCCTTGCCACTCTTGTTACCGCTTAGGGCCTGTTTTCTGGCTCTCTGTTTCTGGGCGGCCTTGCCGTTGCGGCGCGGCTCGGGTTCGAAGCGGGTGAGGTCTGGCTCAAAGCCCGGGAACCACTGCTGGGGCAATCGTGTGTCGAGCACGGCTTCCACCTTCTCCAAGAGCGGCGCATCTTCCGGGCTGAACAATGTGATGGCCAGCCCCTTGTTGCCGGCGCGGCCGGTGCGACCGATGCGGTGGACGTAATCTTCGGCCACAAAGGGGAACTCCAGGTTAATCACGTAGTTGAGATCCAAGATATCGAGGCCGCGGGCCGCCACATCGGTGGCGACCAGCGCCTGCAGGGTGCCGGCGCGAAACTCAAGCAGTACCTTCTCCCGCGCCCCTTGCGACAGATCGCCGTGGAAGGCGAGCGCATTGATGCCCGCCTTGCCGAGCTGCTGGGCCAGCTTGTCGGCCCCTTGGCGGGTACGGCTGAAGATAAGTGCGGGCGCCCAGTCCTTCACCTTGATCATGTATTCCACCAACGCCAGCTTGCGCTCGCCATCCACCGCATAGACCCGCTGCTCCACCTCGGCCGCCGTTGTGTTGCGCGGCGCCACTTCAATCAGTTCGGGGTCGCGCAGCAATACGCGGCTCAAGGCAAACAGGTTGTCGTCGCAGGTGGCCGAAAAGAGCAGGGTCTGACGATCCGCAGGGATCTGTTTCAGCAGGGCCTTGATCTCGTCCATAAAGCCCATGTCGAGCATGCGGTCCGCCTCGTCAAACACCAGATGGCGGAGGCTATCAAGGCTCAAGGCCCCCTGCCGCAGATGGTCGAGCAGGCGGCCCGGGGTGGCGATCAGCAGATCCACCCCGGCTTGAAGCGCGTCGACCTGCGCCGCGATACTCACCCCGCCATAGACCAGCGTGCTGGTGAGGCCGGTGCCTTGCCCGTAACGCGCCACACTCTCGGCGACCTGCACCGCCAGCTCGCGGGTCGGCACCAGTACCAGTGCGCGGATCGGGCGTGGGGATTCTGCTTGCGGCTGCGCCAGCAACTGCTCCAGCAGCGGCAGCACAAAGGCGGCGGTCTTGCCGGTGCCGGTCTGGGCGCCAGCCATCAGATCCCGCCCCGCCAGAATGACCGGGATGGCGCGAGCCTGAATGGGGGTGGGCGCGGCATAGCCGAGTTCGCTCAGGGTCTGCTGCAGATGGGGGGAGAGGGCCAGTTCGGCAAAGGAGGCAATGGACATAGAAGGCACCAGTAGGGGGTTATCGCGGCCAGCGGCCACAACGACACAATCATCGTGGCCGCGATGGTAACAGAAGCAGGGGGATCGGCAGAAGGCGGCTATGCCTCTGCGTCGTCCGGCAACGGGCGGATCAGCCGGATCGTTTTACCCTTGTAGCAGGCGATGTTGTGTTTGCCATGCTGTTTGACGTGGTAGAGCAGCTCGTCGGCCAGATGCACCGCCTCGGTGACGGTGAGGTAGTCGCGAATGCGGATCACCCCGGCGGAGAAGGTGATGGGGGCTGGCAACTCGGGGATCTGCAAGGGGGCGTTTAACAGCCGCTCGGCCGAATGGATCATCATCTCGTCATCCTCCATCCCCTGAAACAGCACGATAAACTCCTCGCCGCCCCAGCGGATGGCGGTATCGATCTTGCGAATGCTGACCTTGAGGTGGCGGGCAAAGGCGATGAGTGCGGCATCGCCAATGCTATGACCATGCAGATCATTGATCGACTTGAAGTTGTCGATATCGAGGATCATCAGGTAGTCGTGCTCGTGCAGCAGCCTCTGGGTGAGAATGTCCCGCCGTGGCAAGCGGGTCAGGTGATCGGTATGGGCCAGGGTGCGCAGCCGCTGATAGATCTGCTTCCATGCCACCATCACCAGCAAAATGATGATGAGATAGATCTTGAACGCGGGGCCGTGAAAGGCCAGCTGGATGAAATCGAGCCAGGAGTAGGACCACCTCAGATAGAGATCTTCCCCTGCCTTGGTGCGCATAAAGGGTTTGCTCAGGCAGATCTGCCAGGGGAGGCAGGGCTCGGCAGCCTCAAACGAGATATCTGTACGGGTCGGATTGACGGTATCGAAGGGGTGCAGCACATCCCGAAACGCCTCATCGACGGCGATGTCGATGCTAAGCAGCCCGTACTTGTAGCCGCCGCGCCCCGACTGATGAATGAAGGGGAAGCTCATCACTATGGTCTTGCGCATGCTGAAGCTGTCGATACCGATATCGGAGACAAAGGCCTCATCGGAGCTGCAGAAGGGGCGGCCGGGTGCAAAGCTGGCGCAACCGAAGTAGTGATACCAGGCGGGCAGTGTCATCAGATCCAGATTGATCGGCGCCAGTCTGGCGGGCAGCAGCTTGTTGTCGGCCACCATGCCGATCAGCCGGTAGTCATTCCAGATGGTGTAGATGTTGATCACCTCCGGATAGGAGAGGGCATAACGAAAGGTGTTGAGGAGATTGGCGGCCGGGTATTGCAGCGGCACATCGGCAAAGCGGTGCTTGCTTCTCAGGTCGTAGCCATAGAGGTAGTTGGTGTTCGACTCGTTGCGAACGAGGTGGGCGGGAGTCTCCAGCGACCGCTGGTAGGCGAGATAGCTGGTGATGTTCTCCACCTCGAGGATCTTGGCCCGCTGGTAGAACACGTCGAACACGTTCTTCTGCTTGGCGGTGATGAGGTCCATGTCGTGGCGCAGGCTCTGATAGGTGTAATAGAACACGCAGCCCAATCCGGTCAGTATTAGCAGGGTTACCCCCAGCAGCGTCAGTTTGGGGTGTTCGATTCTAACCTTATGCCAAGCCATGGCGAGGGGCGCCTCCAGAGTGAAAAGGGTGTGATATTGCTGGCAGGTCGCCAGATTAGCTGGAGTATACGTCAAAGCAAGTCCGGGAGAGTCCGCCGCTGCCGTTCATCGCCGACAGCGGGGTGGTAGCCGGCAATGAGCGGATAGTTGCTCCCGAGGGGATACGCTGGTGAGCGGCGGCGTAGTCAGCTATTCGACGATCAGCACGCTCTCGCTGGCCAGATGGTGCAGCCACTCTCTGGCGATCAGCAGCACGGCAGCAAAGCACTCATCACGCGGCAGCAAGCTGGTGGCGAGGGGATCCCCTTCCGCCATGGCGGCGAGCTGGCCGAACGCCTGCTCCACCAGATCCCGGTCGAGCTGGTTGTCCCCCAGCACTTCGGCCAGTGACGGCTGGCTGCGCAGGGTCAGCTGCAAGCCGGGCGGGATCTGCGGGGCGATGCGCATCAGCTCATCTTCCACCACCATGATGGCCCGCTCCAGTTCGAGCGGGGTGGGCGGCGCATGGCGAAACGGTCCGGGCTGGATGGCGTGGGTGCCAAAGGCCAGCGGGTAGTGTGAGGGGGCCCCATCTGGCTGGCTAAGCCAGACCTGACTGCTCTGTTCACCAATCTCCAGCAGCAGGGTCATCATCTCGGGTACGGGTTGTGTCATGGTGCCGGGCTCCTGTATTGTAAACGTTTTCCCATTCTGCCTTTGATACCCCCGCTGTCGCCGTTTGGCGAGCACAATTTCTGCGAGTCGCCCCTCACTTTGGTGCAAACTCCTTGCAAAAAAATCTATCAATGGCAGTCTAGATGTCTAAATGGCTGTTGCCGTTTCGTTATCCTCAGATGATTCAGGAGTTCAGATATGGATATTCGCACCGCTCCCCGCGCCATCGCGCTCGCTCTCATGCTGGCCAGCGGCATCGCCGCCGCCAACGAAGCGCTGGTGATCCAGACCGATTTCGGCCTCAAAGATGGCGCCGTGTCGGCCATGAAAGGGGTCGCCTTCGGGGTGGATCGCACCCTGCCGCTCTATGATCTGACCCACGAGATCCCGGCTTACAACATCTGGGAAGCCTCCTACCGCCTCTACCAGACCCTGCAGTATTGGCCCAAGGGCACCGTGTTTGTCAGCGTGGTGGATCCCGGCGTGGGCACCGATCGCCACTCGGTGGTGCTCAAGACCAAGAGCGGCCACTACATCGTCACCCCGGACAATGGCACGTTGACTCTGGTGGCCGAGCACTTCGGCATCGAGGCAGTGCGCCAGATTGACGAGAAGCGCAATCGCCTCAAGGGCTCCGAGAAGTCCTACACCTTCCACGGCCGCGATGTGTACGCCTACACCGGTGCACGGCTCGCCTCCGGCGCTATCAGCTATGAGCAGGTCGGCCCGCTGCTGCCCGCCGAGGTCGTGAAGATCCCCTATCAGCCTGCGGTAGCCGAGAAGGATGGTACCCTCAAAGGCACCATCCCGATCCTCGATGTGCAGTACGGCAACGTCTGGACCAATATCGACGATGCGCTGCTGACCAAAGTGGGGATCAACAAGGGGGATAACGCCTGCATCAAGATCAGCGAAGGGGATGCGGTCAAATATGACGGCAAGGCACCCTACGTCAGCAGCTTCGGCGATGTGCCGGAAGGCCAGCCGCTGGTCTACCTCAACAGTCTGCTGCAGGTGTCGGTGGCGTTAAACATGGACAGCTTCGCCGCCAAGCATCAGGTGCAATCCGGCGCCAACTGGCATATCAGCCTGAAGAAGTGCTCCTGAAGATTGTCGGGCTTTCGACAAGCGGGTTTGAAGCAAGCGAGGGCAGCCAAAGAGGCTGCCCTCTCTCATTGGCTGATAAGGAGTTGCTGTCAAAAAGCATATTAATTGAATGCAATTGATAATGATTGGTATTTGGTTGGGTAATCGCGCACTTGTCTGACCACCTAACCATAACGAATGAAAACCAGCCTTTTACTGCTCAGCCTGCTGGCCCTGACCGCATGCAATGACAATCACAGCAATACGTCGGTGGCCCCCTCACCCGAGGTGACCCCGCCGGTCGTCAAGCCGACTGAACCGCCCATCACGCCACCCATAGTACCGACAGCGACTCATACCCGGGTGCCCCTGACCATAGAGGTCAATGTGGCGGATCGGCTGGGGGCGGGTGCACAGCTCGAGGTGAAACAGGTCGCCACCGGGATCCGCGTGCAACAGGCCATCGAACCGGGCCAGCTTGTCAGCATCACCTTGCCAGCAGGTCTGCAACTGGATCAGCCGCTGGAGCTGCTCGGTAGCGACGAGGGCTATCTGCTGCGTGCGGTATCGGTGCGGGTGGTGGATCTCTCGGCCGGGATCACTCTGGCGCGCCGCAACAGCGTGCCGCGGCTGGGATTGAACGAGGAGGAGACTGCGCTCTTCCTGCTGGCGGATCAGAGCGGAGATGGTTCCCTCAGTCAGGCCGAGTGGGGCAGGGCAGAGGAGATCCGCGTGCAGCAACAGGCAGCCATTGAGGATTACGCGGCCTTCCTGCTGGCCCAGCGCCAGCCGGGCGCCGTGCTCGACTATGCCGATAGCTGGCAGATGCTGCTGGCCCTGCGCGATGACAAGCAGGCGCGTAGCTGGTATCAGCGCAGCAACAGCGTCCAGATCCAGTCCGCTCGCACCCAGCTCTATCCCGCCAATCCCAGCCAGCCGGACGAGCCGGAGACGGCGGATCTGCTGCGCCTCGATGAGCAGGGCCAGCTGGTGGTGCGCGGCCCCTGGCAGTGCCTGCACGATGTGCGCACAGTCAGCGGGGTCAAGGGCAGCCAGTACTGGCTTTATGGCAGTGACACCAGTGCGTTGACGGTTGCCAGCCAAGCACAACTGGCGGCGGTGCCGAGCGGTTGTGGCCGCAGCGACTGGCGCCTGCCGACCCTCACCGAGTTCGAGCGATTGCTGAGCAGTGACAAGTCGGCATGGCGTTACCCCAATACCTTTGCCGTCCCCCTGCCCACCCAGCTCTGGCTGCAGGATGGTGCGGGTCAGCCCCGTCTCTATCAGCTGGCGACCCGAATCTGGCTGGATGAGGGAGAGGGCAGTCTGCTCTGGTATGCGCTGGCACCCTATCCGGTGCGACCCTCCGTGGTACGCGACAGCAGCAAGCCGGACATGGCGGCCCTGCGCGCCCAATACAGCGGTTCATCGGCCCAATGGCCTGCCGCCCGGGTGGATGACGGGGTGGAATGGCAGGAGCTGGGGCTGCTGCCGGCGGTTCCTTTCCCGGCCGACAACCCCTATAGCCGGGCCAAGGTAGTGCTGGGTCAACAGCTCTTCTTCGACAAGCAGCTTTCCAAGGGGCGGGACATCAGCTGTGCCAGTTGCCACGATCCGCAAAAGGGGTGGAGCGACGGCCTGAGCGTATCGGTCGGTCATCTGGGCCAGAAGGGTAATCGCAACGCCCCCTCCATCCTCAACAGCGCCTTCAGCTCGACCCAGTTTTGGGACGGGCGGGTCGCCACGCTGGAGGAGCAGTCGCTTCACCCGATCCAGAACCCCATCGAAATGGCGCTGAGTCATGACGAGCTGCTGGCTCGCTTGCAGGCCAGCCCCGACTATCAGGCTGCTTTTGCCACCGCCTTTGGCGATCAGGGGATCACGCTGGAGCGGATCGCCAAGGCGATCGCCACCTTCGAGCGCACCATCATTAGCCGCGACAGCGATTTTGAGCGCTTCGTCAAAGGGGATAGTCAGGCTATCAGTGACAAGGCGCTGTGGGGGATGCACCTCTACCGCACCGATGGCCGCTGCATGAATTGCCACTCCGGCCCGCTGCTGAGTCAGCACGGGTTCGAGAGCGTGGGGCTCACCTATTACGGTCGTGGCAAGCTGGAAGATCGCGGTCGCTTCCTGCAGACCCGTGACAAGGCAGATATCGGTCGCTTCAAGACCCCCAGCTTGCGGGACGTCGCCTTTACCGGCCCCTATATGCACAACGGCATCTTCCCGATCCTGGCCCAGCGTATCGGCGGCTCGGTGCAGGGGGTGGTGGCCATGTACAACTTTGGCGTGACCAAGTGGAGCAGCGGGGTCGGCTTCCCGACCGGTGCGGATCAATACGATCCCTTCTTCCCCAAAGCCTCCGATCACCTGCATGCCCTTGGCCTCAGCAATGACGAGCTGGATGCCATCGGCGAGTTTTTGCGCAGTGCCTCGGCCGAGCCGCGTCGCACCCCGGCCACGGTCGCTGAGCTGGGGGTGAGTGAGGCGGATGATCCGACCCCGGTGGGGGCGGTGATCACCGGATTGGCGGTGCTGCCTACCCAGCCTCAGTTGGAAGTGGGGCGCTCACTCCCTCTGCAACTGCAGTGGCAACTGAGCGATGGCTCTCTCGGCCTGCTCGGTGCGCCTGTTGAGTGGCGCAGCGAACAGCCGGAGTTCGCCACCGTGAGTCCGCAGGGCGAGGTACGCGGTGTGGCGGTCGGTACGGCACGACTGGTGGTGACCACGGCTCGTCACACGTTGACCGTAACGGTGCAGGTGGTCGATGCCCAGCCCGATTTTGCCCGGGGCTGCCGTCAACCCGAGCTGGTGGCGGGCAAGCTGGTCTTTGTCTGCCAGTTGACCAAGGACGAGGCGGAGCGTCTGTCCATCTCCTATGACGGTGTGAGCAGTGACAGCGATGGTGACTACAATCCCTTCCCGCTGGAGTATGTGACCATGGGTCAGGCGCGGGCGCGGGATTACTGCCAGCAGCTGGTGGCACGTGGTCATGATGACTGGCGTCTGCCAACCCGGGCCGAGCTGGAGGCACTGTTTGCCGCCTACAACAAGGATGGCGCGACGGATCAGTTGCTTCAGCAGCAGGGGTGGCCGCTCTACAACCGCTACTGGAGCAGCGATGCGACTGCCAATGACGATGGTGAGCTGCCGCTGCTAGATCTGAGCACTGGCGACCCGCTGTGGGATCTGGTGGATGAGGCTCATGCCGCCACCTGCGTCAGGGCCATCTAGCCTTCATAGATAGTCAGATGAAAAACGGGCGCCTCGGCGCCCGTTTTGTTCTCTGGAAATAAAGAGGGATCAGAACTCGTTGGAGAGCGCCTTGTACCCTTTGACCAGATCGATATTGGTGTGAGCTACGTCTTCGGAGAATTCGGCAGCATCGACCGAAACCCGCGGAATATGGGTCAGATCGCTCTGCTGGTTGATGCGGGTGGTGGAGGGGACGTAGAACTCCGGCGGCAGATCGCAACCATCGATCACCGAGTTGTGGCGCACCACGGCACCGTCGCCGATATGGCAGTTGAACAGCACGCTGTTGAAACCGATAAAGACCCGGTTCCCCACTTCGCACGGCCCGTGGACGATGGAGCGGTGGGCGATGGAGGTGTACTCGCCGATGGTGACGGCGGCGCCGGATTTGGAGTGGATCACCACGCCATCCTGGATGTTGGAGTTGGCGCCGATGACGATGGGCTCCATCTCGCCGTTAGCATCCACCTCGTCGGCGCGGATCACCGCATAGGGGCCGACAAAGACATTCTCTTTGATGATCACCTTGCCGCAGATGATGGCGGTCTTGTCGATATAGGCGGATTCGTCGATGACAGGCAGATGGCCGGAGGGATTCTTGCGGATCATGTTACATCCTGTGGTTGCCAAGAGGATTATCTGGTGGTGGGCGAGGAGCCTACCGGTCGGTCAGCTTACCCCTGCTCGCCCTCTGGTGAAACCCCTGACTGGTCTGACCCTTGTCGCGCACCGTCTCGGCATGGCTGTTTCCCGCCGCCAGAATATGGGAGCATGTCTGTCATCCCGAGTCGCGTTAGATGGACATATATAGATGAAGAAGATGATTGCCCTGTTGGCGGGTGGTTTGTTGCTCTCCTCGGCCGTGCAGGCCAAAGGGGAGGCGGGGGAGTTTGACTATTACGCCATGGCGCTCTCCTGGTCGCCCGAGCATTGTGCCGTCAAACCGGCGGATCGGGACCAGTGTTCCCGCAAGCTGGGCTTTGTGCTGCACGGTCTCTGGCCCCAGTACGATCGCGGTTACCCCAGCAACTGCACCCGCGAACGGCTCGATCCCGATATGGAGAGCGAGTTTGCCGACCTCTACCCCAGCCGTTTTCTCTATCGCCATGAGTGGGAGAAGCACGGCACTTGCTCCGGGCTGAGCCAGCAGGCCTTCCATCAGCTGGCGAGCGATTTGCGCCTGAAGGTGAAGATCCCGGCGGTCTATCAATCGCCGGAAGAGCCGCTGCGCAAAACCAGCTTCCAGCTCAAGGCCGATCTGGCGAGCGTCAACGAGTGGCTGGCACCCGACAACATCACGGTGGCCTGCGCCGATGGTGGCCGCTTCCTGCGGGAGATCTACATCTGCGTCAATAAAGAGGGGGCGGATGCGGTCACCTGTTCCGCCGAGATGCAAAAGCGCGAGCGCCGCTCCTGCGGTCAGCCGGATTTCCTGCTGCGCAGCGTGCGTTAAGCCTCCACTCTCTTCATCAGGCCCCTTGCGGGCCTGATGTGTAACCAAGGTTATCGGAAAGGAGTCTGACAGATGGATGGCAACAACCGGTTTGGCCCGACAGAGCGGGCCCTGCTGCTCGGCGTGAAAGGAGTGGGGCCGACCGTTATCGTGCGGCTCGAACAACTTGGCTACCATACCCTGGCCGGATTAGCCGAGGCCGATACTACCCATATCGTCCAGCTGGTGGCCAGCATGCTGGGCTCGACTTGCTGGCAGAATAGCCCGCAGGCGCGCAGTGCCATCGACGGCGCCATTGCGCTGGCCCGCGCACATCTGGCGACGGACGCGACAAACGGGGTGAATGGATGAGCCTCTTTACCGAACTGGGAATGCGTTATCCCATCATTCAGGCGCCGATGGCCGGTGTGCAGGGCAGCGATCTGGCGCTGGCCGTGACCCGTGCGGGTGGCTTGGGCTCCTTGCCTGCCGCCATGCTCACGCCAGCGGAGCTGCGCAGCGAACTGGGGCGTCTTGCCCAAAGTGGCCTTGGGCCATTTAACATCAACTTCTTTTGCCATCAGCAACGGGAGCCGGATCCCGTTGCATTGGCCCGCTGGCAGCAGCGCCTTGCCCCCTACTATGCCGAGTTCGGCGTGCAGCCCCCAGCCGTTACGACGGCGCCAAGCCGAGCCCCTTTCAATGAGGAGCATGCTGCCATGGTGGCCGAGTTCAGACCGGCGGTGGTCAGCTTTCACTTCGGCTTGCCCGCGCCCTCGCTGCTTGCTCAGGTGAAAGCGGCGGGGGCCAGGGTTTTTGCCAGCGCCACCACGGTGGCTGAAGCCGTATGGCTTGCTCACCACGGCGCCGACGCCATCATCGCCCAGGGATTGGAGGCGGGTGGTCATCGCGGCCATTTCCTCTCTGATGATCTCGCCTTGCAGCAGAGCACCTTGACCCTGCTGACGCAGATCCTCGCGGTGACCGATCTGCCGGTGATTGCCGCAGGCGGTATTGTCGATGGCAAAGGGATCACCAACGCGTTGGCGCTGGGTGCCAGCGCCGTGCAGATGGGCACCGCCTTTCTCTGCTGCGATGAAGCGACCACCTCGGCGCTGCATCGCGCCGTCCTCCATTCACCCCAAGGCCAGCAGACGGCACTGACCAATCTGTTCAGCGGCCGCCCGGCTCGGGGTATCGTCAACCGTCTGATGAGGGAGCTGGGCCCGCTCTGGGATCTTGCCCCTCACTTCCCCTATGCAAGTGGCGCACTGGCACAGCTGCGCGCCGCCGCCGAAAAAACGGGTGACAGCGGCTTCTCTCCGCTCTGGGCTGGCCAGAATGTGTCGGGCTGTCGAGATCTTCCTGCAACCGAGCTGATGGCGTGCTGGGTCAAAGAGGCTGGATTGGGATAAGCGCTGCTATATATACCTCTTTATATAGGAAAGGCCGTTGGTGCTGCACGTCAGGCGCGACGGTGCGGCGATGATGGATGAGTGCCTGTCCTCTTGTGAGGCACTTATCCGGAGACAAAACCCCGCATTTCACCCACTCCTGTGGATAAGTCTGTATAAAGACTGTGTGTTGATATGAATAACTAATAAATTGCACTTTTTTGCAATTTTATTGCGGTAAAGCCTTGCCAATGTGAGCTGGATCTCTATAATGCGCCACATCGACAGGGCAAGCGGCAACGCAAACAACCTCGTCGATAACCTCGAAAAGCCTTTGAAAATAAGGCTTGACTCGAGAAGGCGGTTGAGTAGAATTCCACTCCCGCAGCA
>NZ_JAPDCD010000032.1:0-58437 GCF_027705695.1 Aeromonas sp. QDB62
CGGAATTGGTAGACGCGCTAGCTTCAGGTGTTAGTGCCCCCCGGGTGTGAGGGTTCGAGTCCCTCTCTTCGCACCATGATTCTGACATGTAAAAACAGAGCAATGCGCTCCAACCGCATTTAAAAACCAGCTGGAGAAAATCAGTGTGCGAAGGTGGCGGAATTGGTAGACGCGCTAGCTTCAGGTGTTAGTGTCCCACGGATGTGAGGGTTCGAGTCCCTCTCTTCGCACCATTCATTACGCAAAAGGCCCATCACGAAAGTGACGGGCCTTTTGTTTTTACCCCTTGTTATGGCTATGCTTTTGACGACTCCCCGCTCATCGTCATGCCAAGGAACGCATATGATACTGGATACCGACATTCACAACTTTTACGAACATCTGGTGCTCAAGGAGATTGAGAAGCAGGATCTGCAACAGAAGCTCACCGGCGACCAGATGGCCGATCTCTGCTGCCTGACCCTCAACCAGCTCCCTTCCCACTATATTCGCCACGATGTCGACATGATCTACTTCCTGACCGATGCCAAGCGCACCGAGATGGAGAAGCTGGTGGTCGAGTCGCTCAAGCTGGCACAGCAGAAGATCAAGCAGGCTCCCGTCAAAACCTCATAACCAGGGCTGCTGCCAGAGCAAGGTGGCGATACCGGTCAAGCCAGCGACTGGCAGCAAGATCAAGGCAGGCCGCAATCCGGGCTCCAGCATCACCCAGGCAGCCAGCAGAAAACCGGCACTCCAGGTGCCGTACTCTTTATCCTGACCCCATGCGAGTACGGCCATCGCCACCAGCAACATCATCCCCCGCAATATCCAGCGCATTGTTTTCTCCCCAACAAACAATTGATAATAATTATCATCTTCATCTATCAAGGATGCAAGTCGCGTCACAAGCAGGCTTCGTATGTGACCTATCATGTCAACAGGGCGCTCAAAAACGGGTTATGAGATCAACTAATTTGTGATTTTTTCAATCAAATGTGCATTTTTACCAATTTGATGGGGCTTTAACCCATCAGGTTTGTGGTAGATTGCGGCCTCTTTTTGGGTTGGCCCCTCGGGATACGTGTATCCACAGGACGAGAGGGACTGACTTTGGCGAGCAAGAGTTTAGGAAGTATCTATGCAAAACCAACAAAACCACATCCGACTACCGGGCATGGCGCAGGTGTTCATCTGTCTGGCCATTTTCCTGGCCCTGGCATTCTCGTTCACCAGCGTGCTCGATCTGCCGATCCAGCTGGCGCTGTTCATCGCCTGGTTCGTCATCATGGGGCTCGGCATCAAGCTCGGCCACGATTACAAATCCCTGGAGCAGGCGGCCGTTGACGGCGTCGCCAAGGGAATGGGGGCCATCCTGATCCTGGTCTCCGTCGGTGCCCTGGTCGGCACCTGGATTGCCGGCGGCATCGTCCCCAGCATCATCTACTTCGGCCTCAAGGTGATCCATCCGTCCATCTTCCTGCTGGCAACCCTGATCATCTGCTCCCTGACCTCGCTGGCTACCGGCACCTCCTGGGGCTCTGCCGCCACCGCCGGTATCGCCATGATGGGGATCGGCCACAGTCTCGGCGTGCCTGCGCCGCTGGTAGCCGGTGCCGTGCTCTCCGGCGTCTACTTCGGTGACAAGCTCTCCCCGCTCTCCGACTCTGTGGTGCTGGCCTCGACCATGTCCAACGTCGACGTGGTGGAGCATATCAAGGGGATGCTGCCCATCAGCCTGCTCTCCTATGTCATCACCGCCGTGCTGTTCACCGTGGTCGGCATGCAGTATTCGGGCAACGTCAGCCTGGAGCAGGTCAATCTGGTGATGGAGGCCCTCGACAACCAGTTCAACATCACCCCGCTGGCCATCGTGCCGGTGGTACTGGTGTTGGGCCTGTTGGCCAATCGCAAGCCCGCCTTCCCGGTGATCAGCTTCGGCGCCCTGCTGGGCCTGATCTGGGCCATCGCCTTCCAGGGCATGGATCCGGTCAAGGCAATGCACTCGGCTTATAGTCCGTTTGCCATCACCTCCGGCATCGACTTTATCGACAACATTCTCGGTCGCGGCGGCATGGAGTCTATGCTGGGCTCGGTCGCGGTCATCATCTTCGGCCTCGGGTTTGGCGGCCTGCTGGAGAAGGTCGGTATTCTGGAAGTGATCGCCAGCGCCTTCGAGAAGCGCATCAACAGCGTCGGCAGCCTGACCAGCCACACCATAGCCACCGCGTTTCTGGCCAACGTGTTTGGCTCGGCCATGTATGTGTCGCTGATCCTGACCCCCAAGATCATGGCCAAGAACTACGATCGGCTGGGACTGGCACGCAAGAACCTCTCTCGCAACGCCGAGTTTGGCGGCACCCTCACCTGCGGCATGGTGCCCTGGAGCGACAACGGCATCTTCATGGCCGGGGTACTGGGGGTCGCGACCCTCGACTACCTACCCTACATGTGGCTGAGCTTCACCTGCATCATTGTGACCATCACCCTCGCCTACATGGGCAAGGCAGTGAACCGGATCCCGCTGGTCGCGGCGGCAAGCTCCCGCTAAGCCATCCTGCAAACAACAAAGGCGCCATCAAGGCGCCTTTGTTGTTTTAGAGAAATGCTGTTTGATGGCGTTCACTGATCACCACAAACAAAAACAGCCCTCGTCGCCGAGAGCCGTTTCATCAGACCGATAACGCCGATCAGATGGAGAAGCTGGAGCCACAACCACAGGTCGTGGTGGCGTTGGGGTTGGTCACGGTGAAGCGTGAACCTTCCAGACCCTCGGTGTAATCCACACTGCCGCCTACCAGATATTGCAGGCTCATGGGATCGATCACCATGGTGACGCCGTTCTTCTCGACCACGGTATCCCCGTCGTTGATCTTCTCATCAAAGGTAAAGCCATACTGGAAACCGGAGCAGCCCCCACCCGTGATGTACACCCGCAGCTTCAGCTCGGGATTCTCTTCCTCGGTGATCAGGTTCTTCACCTTGTTGGCCGCCGCATCCGTCATCTGGATGGGCAGCGGGGCTTCTGCTACTGCACTCATTACTGACCTCACAACCATTAGATCCACAAACATGGAAACCGCGAAATTATCCAATACCCGACCATTCAGTTCAAGTATTCACCACGTTTAACCGGCAGCGGGAACCGGAGCAGGCGGCGCGGCGACCAGCGGCTTGATCACCTCGCCCCACTCAACCAGCAGCTCTTGTGCCGGTTGCCTGCCGTCCTTGTTGATGGTGACACGGATCCGATCCGGCACAAAGCCTTCCGGCAACTGCCAGTTCCCTTCCAGCAGTTGGAAATAACGCAGGGCATAGCGCCACTCGCTCACCTTCATCCCGAGATCTCGACCGGTTAGCGTCTTCGGCTTGTCAGCCAGACTCCCCTCGACCCGGATCTGCACCTGACCACGAAACAGCTCCCGCTTCTTGGCGGGCTGGGTCAGGGCGAGACGGTAGTGGTAACGACCAGGAATGCTGGTCTCCTGCAGGGTCAGGTTGTCGATAACCACCCCCACCTGTTCGCCGGTGGGTCGCATGATCCGCTCGAAAAAGGCCAGCTGGCGCTTGAGCTCCTGCACCTGCGCCTCCTGACTCTTCAGGGTGGTCTGCAACTGCTCGAAGGCCGCTTTCTGAGTCGCTAACCGGGTATCCTTCACCCCCAGCTCGGTCTTGAGCTGGCCGATGGCCTTGCCCTGACGATCCAGCGTCTCCTGTTGCACCACCAACAGACTGCTCTGGGCCAGCTCCTGACGGTTACCGACAAAGTAACCGATGAGCCCGCCAACGGCTAACACGACCAATAACTTCAATAGATTGGACATAGCCCCTCATCCCGTTATCACGCCATTTACGGCAGCGCCTCTCCCTTCACTATACCGCCCGGACCGGGGTCAAACGCGATAAAGGGAAAAATTAACTGGCCGTGGCGCTGCCATCACCCCGCTTTTGACGCGCGGCGAGCCGTAAAGTTCGCTCCAGGATCTGGGAATAGATGGGTCGGCCACCCAGCCACTGGGCAACCAGGGTCGCCCCGACCGTGGTGATCATCATCGGCAGGATCAGCTGATAGTTGTCGGTCATCTCGGTGACCAGCACGATACCGGTGATGGGGGCTCGCACGGTGGCAGCAAACAGCGCTCCCATCCCTGCGATGGCAAAGGCGCCAGGCTCGATGCCAAGCTCCGGAAATGCCGCATGAAACAGATGGCCGAACACCACGCCAAACAGGGTGCCGAGCGCCAAAGTCGGCGCAAACACCCCGCCCGGAGCGCCGGAGCAGAAGCAGATGAGGGTCGCGACCAGCCGCACCGAGAAGATGATGAACAGGGTCGCCATCGCATACTCATCCCCCATCAGATGAGGGATCAGCTCGGTGCCGCCGCCCGTCACCGAGGGGGCGAACAGCGACAACACACCAAAGGTCCCGGCGACCAGCATACCGATGGCCACGAAACGGTGGCGCCTGTTCTGATGCAGTGCCAGATAACCATCCTGACAGGCCAGTACCAGCTTGTTGAAAACAAAGCCGAGCACCCCGAAGGTGGCCCCCATAAAGAGGAACAGCCAGAGTGCCTTGAGGGCTGGCGCATCGTAGTGGGGCAAGGTGATCACCGCCCCCTGCCCTTTCATGTTCTGCAACATCAGGGTCGCCATGATGGCGGAGATCCCCACCGCCTTGATGGCCAGAAAGGAGTAGCGAAACTGCGGCCGCATCTCCTCCATCACAAACAGAATGCCCGCCAGCGGCGCATTGAAGGCAGCCGCCAGACCGCCTGCCGCACCGGCCGCCAGCAGAGCGTGGCCATGCTCCTTGGGCAGCCGGAAGATATCCGCCACCATCTTGCCGAGGTTGCCGCCGATCTGCACCGAGGGCCCCTCCCGCCCCAGCACCATGCCGGAGCTCAGGGTACAGATGCCGCCGAAGAATTTGACCGGCAATACCCGCCACCACCGTACCGGGCGCAGATCGTCCATCGCCCCCTCGATTTCGGGAATGCCGGAGCCCCCCGCTTCCGGGGCAAAGGTATGGGTGAGGAAGTAACCGACAAATCCCAACAAGGCGCTGAAGCCAAAGCCGAGCAGACCGAGCTGCCACCAGGGACGGTCGGCCAGCAAGGCGATGCGTTGTTCTGCCAGCCAGTGGACACCCGATTCGAACAGGCCGCACACCAGCCCGGCTAGGGTGCCGACCAGCGCTGCCAGCAGCAGCACCAACAAGGGCATCTTGTCTTGCCGGATAATGCGGGAAAGCGGCCCCCGCAAAGCGGTATCGGGTTCAGAGGAGAGAGCTTGTTGCGCCATCTTGTTACACCAACCTGGAAAAACCATATCGTCAGCTAGCTGAGATCAGGATCACCCGGCACGTTGCTCGGCTGCCCAGGGCTGGGGCTTTCTGCTATAGTCGGCCCGTTAAATTTTTGTCACGGGAGCAGACCGAGAGTCCGGGTGGCGAGAGCGCAAAGCATACTCCTCATGCCCCGGCCTGCCGAGTCTCAATCGGCTGCAATCCCTTGTGTGACGCCCAAAATCCCATTAAGGATGATCCATGTCAAAATCAGATCAGCTGTTTGAACAGGCCCGCCAGACCATTCCCGGTGGCGTCAACTCACCGGTCCGCGCCTTCAATGGGGTCGGCGGCACGCCCCGCTTCATCGATCATGCCGATGGCGCCTATCTCTATGATGTGGATGGTCAGGCCTACGTGGATTACATCGGCTCCTGGGGCCCCATGCTGCTCGGTCACAACCACCCTGCCATCAAGGCCGCCGTCATCAAGGCCGTTGAGAAGGGACTGAGCTACGGCGCGCCGACCGAGATCGAAGTGCTGATGGCCGAGAAAGTCCGCCAAATCGTCCCCTCCATGGAGCAGGTGCGGATGGTCAACTCCGGCACCGAAGCCACCATGAGCGCTATTCGTCTGGCCCGCGGCTACACCGGCCGCGACAAGATCGTCAAATTCGAGGGCTGCTACCACGGCCACGCCGACTCCCTGCTGGTCAAGGCCGGTTCCGGCGCCCTGACTCTGGGTCAACCCAACAGCCCGGGCGTACCGGCCGATTTCGCCAAGCACACCCTGACCTGCGTCTTCAACGACTTGGACTCTGTGCGCGAAGCCTTCGCCCAGTACGGCAGCGAGATCGCTTGTATCATCGTTGAACCGGTCGCAGGCAACATGAACTGCATCCCGCCGGTGCCCGGCTTCCTGGAAGGTCTGCGCGCCATCTGTGACGAGTTCGGCGCCCTGCTGATCCTGGACGAGGTGATGACCGGTTTTCGTGTCTCCCTGCGCGGTGCTCAGGGCTACTACAACATCGACCCGGATCTCACCACCCTTGGCAAGATCATCGGTGCCGGCATGCCGGTCGGCGCCTTCGGCGGCAAGAAGAAGGTGATGCAATACATTGCCCCGACCGGCCCCGTCTATCAGGCAGGTACCCTCTCCGGCAACCCGGTGGCCATGGCGGCCGGTCTGACCATGCTGGACTTGCTGCTGGAGCCGGGCCTCTATGAGCAACTGAGCGCCAAGACTGCACGGGTTGCAGAAGGGCTGAAAGCGGCCGCGGCCAAGCATGGCATTCCGCTCGCCATCAACTATGTGGGCGGCATGTTCGGCTTCTTCTTCACCGACGAACCAGAAATTACCCGCTACGAGCAGGTCACTCGCTGCGACATGGAACGCTTCAAGCGCTTCTACCACCTGATGCTGGAAGAGGGTGTCTATCTGGCACCGAGCGCCTACGAGGCGGGCTTCCTGTCGCTGGCTCACGGTGACAAGGAGATTGAACACACCCTGGCTGCTGCCGAGCGCAGCTTCGCCAAGCTGGCAGGCTAAATCGCCGCCGGTTGTCGCAAAGGGCCCGTCATGGGCCCTTTTCTATCGAAGTGCCTCCATCATCACGCAGGGCGGCAATACGCCCAGTTCTGGTGCATTCCCCCCTCGTCATCCGTCGCTTTGTCATCCTCTGGTGCAACTTGCCCCGCCATCCCTGTCATAAAGCAGGCCCACTATTTGCACATCCGCAACAGAGCCCACGTCACCGAGGTCCATATGGCAGAGATGAGTCCCATCGATGTGCTGCGGCGCTATCAGGAGTATCAGGAAGAGCTGACCCCGCTACTGCAGGGGCTGCTCAGCGCCCCCCTTGCCTCGCTCAAGCGGTATCCCTTTGTTGTCAGCATTGACCACTATCAGGGGCCTGTGTGCATCCAGCCTGCGACACCGGCGGCCCATAACCGGCTGCATCTTATCGTGCAGGGGCAAGGACGGGAGATCACCGTCTGTCTGAATCAGCTGATTGGCTGGTTGATGGGGGACAGGGATCGCCGCCGCGCCATGCCCTGGTTCAAGGCCGTCTATGTGGTCCTCAGCATGGCGCTGTTTCTCATCGTCGCGACGCTCATCTGGCACGGGCTGGAGCAGCTCTACCAGCTGTTGTGCGGCGAGCAGCAGAACCGGCTCGGCGCCTTTAGCGCCATCATCTTCCTGACGCTGGCACTGGCGGTATTCGATCTGGGCAAAACCATTCTGGAGGAGGAGGTGCTGCTGCATAAGGATATCTTCCGCCACAGCGCCATTCGTCGCACCATCACCCGCTTTATCGCCGCCATCCTGATCGCGGTCTCCATCGAGGGACTGTTGCTGCTATTCAAAGGGTCGCTCGGCCAGAGCGAGCTGCTCTGGCCTGCGATTGGGGTGATGGGGTGCGCGGTGGGATTGCTGCTGGCGCTCGGACTCTATGTCTTTCTCGGGGCCAAGGCCGAAGCGGCACTGGTGCAGGCTAGCCTGCGCTCTCCACCGCCAGTTGCACAGGGGCGCGACGCGCCGCCCGCCAGGAGGCGTACATGGTCCAGGAGGTATAGATGACGATAAAGGCAACCAGCCACTTCAGCATCTCCATATCCATGGATTTGACCAGCATGGCGGCCAGCACCACGCCGATGGGGCCGAAGATGGCCACCGCCAGCACGGCTTTGGCATCAAACGCCCCTTTGCGGATAAAGGTGCCCGCCGAGAAGACGCTGAGCACGGCGGTGGAGCCCATCATGATGGGAAACGCCGCCAGCGGATTCATCCCCAGCAGATAGACCAGCGTCATGCAGGGGGCAAACAGGCCGATGCCGACATTCATCAGCACCCCGAAGATGAAGTTGCCAAGCAGGGCGATCGCCAGCTTGTAGCCACTGAGCCCCATCGCATCCCCGCCAACGGGGAAAAGACCCAGCAGACCGGCAAAGATCAACCCGGCGACGACCAGCAGGGAGATTGCCATCACCAACCGGATGGTCTGCCGATCAAACGAGGCCACATGGCGAGCGCCCCAGGCTGCTCCAGCTGCGGCGGCAATCATCATGCTGATCAGCGTCAGTGGCTCGACCGCCACCGCCCCGATGAAGATCAGCGACTGGGTCACGGTCGGCAGCACGCACTGACCATTGAGGGTGCCCGGCAGTACCCGGTCATCGATCAACTTGAACTGCTTGTAGCAGGCGGTCTTTACCGCAAAGCTGCCCACTCCCAGGGTATCGAGGAAGTTGGCAACCCCACCGATCAACGCCACCGGCCAGAAGGGAGTGGATTCGAGCGTACCGTTGCATCTCTTCTGCCAGCAGGCCTGCACCAGCATAAAGACAAATGCCAAGCCACCGGCTATAAAAATAATCCGCAAAATATCAACTAACATATGGGTTTCTCCTGCACCGGGCGGCGATTCTAAGGCAGGGCGCAGAAAAAGTCTTGGCTGTAATTAAGCAAGCTTCGCAGCCAGCCAAGAGGAGTTGAAACTTTTCCAGATGGAAGTCGAACGACTCTGCTAATACTTGTTACTGAGGCCAACAGGCCGGGTCCTGAGCACGTTGTTATGGTCCTTTCGCGACGACCACCTGTGCCAAGGGACATAATGAAAAAGAGGGCCGGTAGTGATACCGACCCTCTTTCTGTATCTGGCTGAGGCGCAAGCCCCCGACCATGACAACCGCTTATTGAATGCTCTTGCCGGCGCGCACGTCCTTGATAAACCCCTTCAGGCTGGCCAGATCGCGGGGCGCACCGCGCAGGATCTGATCACCGATGATGAAGGCGGGGGTACCTGAGATACCGAGCGCTTCAGCCAGCGCACGGTTGGTGCCGAGGTTCTGGTCAATGCTGCCATCCTTGATCCTGGCTTCCACCTTGCTCCAGTCAACACCGGCCGCCAGCGCCAGCTGCTTGACCTGCGCTTCATCAGAGAGCGGGCCCTGATGGGTATAGAGCTTCTCGTGGAACGCCTGGTACTTGTCAGGCTGACCCAGCTGGACCGCCAACGCAGCACGAGCTGCGAAGTAGGAGGACTCGCTCAGAATGGGGAACTGCTTGTAGATGTAACGGATGTCTTTATCTTCCGCCATCAGCTGCTTGACCAGCGGATGGGCACGCTTGCAGTAACCGCAGTTGTAATCGAAAAACTCCACAATGGTCAGCGATGCCTTCGGATTTCCCATCTCTGGGTCCTGATTGGCATAAAGCTGCTTGGAGTGAGCCTTGATCAGCGACTTGTCACTCTCGGCCTGCTGGCTCTCCTGCTTGGCACGCAGGGCATTGGACATCTCGACCAGGATCTCGGGATTCTTGACCAGATAGTCGCGAACGATTTGCTCGACATCGCTTTTGGTCAGCTCGCTTGCATGTATCGGTGTCGCCAACAGGGTCACGCCAGCCAGCGCGCAAAACAGGGCATTTTTAATAGTCATAACGTTATCTTGCAGAGGATATGATAGAGGGCACTATAGTGGTTGAGTCTGTTTTCAAGTCAAGTTATCTGGCCAAAAAAGCGCTTGATGCGCCCTGATTGCCACTTTTTCATATCATTTCGCGCAATTAACCAGCAATCGAACCGAGCAGGGATTTACAAGCCGGATCAGCATGGTAATATTCGCCGCACTGCTGCGGAGGGGTGGCAGAGCGGCTGAATGCACCGGTCTTGAAAACCGGCGATGGGCGACCATCCGTGGGTTCAAATCCCACCTCCTCCGCCATATATATAGCCCAACTGATTGATTCGGTTGGGCTTTTTTGTATCTGAGATTTTTGGTATGCCAGTGAGTATGCCATTAGGTGTTGGCTGTCCTGCTCCTCGATAGCATTTCTTTGGACAGGTCATCGTCGTTACTCCTTTCAGTTTAACCAAAGCAAGAGAGGGCCAATGGCCCTCTCTTGCTATCTATTGTGTTGGTCAGTGCAAACAGCACTGCTTGTACTTCTTGCCGCTGCCACAGGGGCACGGCTCGTTGCGGCCAATCTTGATGGGTGCCACCACTGGTTGAGAACGTGCCGGGCGTTCACTTCGTTGCGCCAGAAAGTGGGCATGCAGGATACGAGCGGCAAAGCGGGCTTTAGTGGCTTGTTCTTGCAGGTGTTCATTGCTGAGCGCTTCGAGCGATGTAGGCATCTTCTCCAGCGGTTCACTGATCATCGCCAGTGCAGCAGCTTCAGGTGCGGGCAGAGCGGGCCATGGTGCCAATTCAATCGCCCCTAGGTAACCCCCACACCAGTCATGGATCAGAGGGACCCACTCTCCGTGTCGTTCAAACTCCGGTGCCACCGGGAAATAGTCTTCTGCCGCATAGGTCAGAGTGGTCGCAATGTCGTTGCTGTGGCGCATCACCAGGTCGATAAAACGTTCCAGTTCGGCTTCGCTTTGCCACTCGGGTTGATCCTGCTCACCACCCCAGATCGCGTGGAGCCAGGTGCTCGGCATAATGAGATGGGGGCCAGAGACCACCGCCGTCAAAAAGCCATCGAGCATCGACATCGAGGCAATGCTGTTATCACTGCCGTAGCGCTCAAGCAGCGCCTCCAGCTCATCAAACTCTTCATCACTCAAGATTTCAAAAGGTTGCATTACATCCCCACCATTCTCTGTGCGCTTTGCATCCAGGATGCCTTGAATGCCGGATCATTAGCGAACAGCTTATAAAGCTCCAGCTCATCTTTTCTTCGTGCCAGCATGACTTCTCTCATGATCTTCTCGAAGGCCAGCTCGCGGTTAATTGGATCAGTATTATTTTGATATTTTGATTCAAAGTCCGGGTGCTTCTTCACGCTATCGAGGATATTCACGAACTTCACTCGCTGCTCTTCCGGTGTCGAGCTCCAGCCCTGGAACCACTTCTCGTTAAAGCTCTTGATGATCTCATCCAGCGGGTCGGTCTCTTTCTCCGTGCCGTGGGCACCGCGTGGATTGGGGTTTTGTGGCTCCAGCTCAGATTCTTCGTCGTCCAGGGTGATCGCATGGTTGAGCTTCACGCGCTGCAGGCCGTAGGAGGAGAGATCCACTGACTCGAGCAACTCATCAAGCAGGTCGGCATCCGGGTCCTGTACTTTGAGTTTGGAGATCAGGAACTTGAGGAACCAGAACAGCTTCTCCTAGGTCAGCATGTCGTAAGGCATGATGGCGGCCATCTGACCGTAGATCTTCACGAACTGCTTGGCCTTGATCTTGATATCGGCCTTCTCTTCGTTACTCAGTTCCAGCTCATGGTTGAAGCGGTCTGCGGCCACATCGATGATGGCGCTGAGCAGTTGAGCATCTTCGTTATTGAAGTAGCGGGCAACAAACTCCTCAACCTCGAACCATTCATAAACACCGGTATCGTCCAGCGCATCTTTGAGCTCATGCAGCACATTGATGTCAGTGGCACCAGAGAGTGAAGTCGCGGTGTAGAAGGGTGCGTATTCCGGCGAAGTTGAACAGCCATTCCGGCCAACGTGAACACCCTGATCCTTAACGCGCTCACGTCATCCCGTTTCTAACTCAAGTGTTCAGATTGGGTCAACTCACTTCTCCTCTTTCTCATCGATTCTCCCTTCAGTGACAGCCGGTGAGCGTTGTGCATCAGCCGGTCCAGGATCGCATCTGCCAGGGTGTTGTCCCCCAGGCTCGCGTACCACTCTTCCGTTGGCAGCTGACTGACTGACCACTACCGTCGAGTATTTCCCGTACCGATCATCCATGATCTCCAGCAGGGTGTTGCGCTGCTCGGCATTCACTGCTTCCAGTCCCCAGTCATCGAGGATCAGCAGCTCTACATCAAACACAAAGGAGCGAAGCAGTGCAAAGAAAGGGCAGCTGTCCATGGTAACGCTCCATTTCTGAATACTTGAAATAAGTATAGAGATGCCACCAATACGCTTCGGGAACAGCGCCATGAACGAAGCAGCCGCAGGCTGCTTCGTTTTCAGTTAACTGCCTAAAAAATCAGCGACGCTGCTTTTGATAACCGCTTACTGCTAATGCGACATAGTCCTTGCATGATTTTGATTAAACTGGCAGGTTTAGAACATGAATCAATATTCACCGCAATAGCATCGGATATAGTTGTGATTCAGACCGTCTACGGTGTGGTAGTGAGACAAGATGCTCAAGAAGGTAAGTGATCCAGAATCTTGTTGCAGAACTGCAAGTATCTGCCTTTATCGAAACACGGCTCGAATCCGAAACCAAACTGTTTGGTACTGCCAAAGGTTAGAACCGCAACCGGTCAAAGGTGCAGCTGCGGATCAGTACTAGGCAAACACGCAATTTGAATCTGAAAGTTCTCAAGTGGGACAGGCGCTTCAACATCTCCTCACAGCAGCAACCACAGGAGGATTTGATGACCCAGCAGGCCGAAAGCAGTGAGCAGATGGAGCAATCCCTGATCGACATCGCTGTCGAGAGTTGGCGTTTCTCGCGTCTGTTCGGAAAGGTCGTCAGCAAACTCGATGCGGGTGAGTCGGGTCGTTACGTCAATCAGCTCCGCTACTTCCAGAAGAAGGTCGAGGAGAGCCTCGACTCGAGTGGCCTCAAGCTGGTCAACGTCGAGGGGCAGCCCTACGACGCTGGCATGGCGGCATCGGCATTGAACCTCGGGGACTTCGGCCCTGACGACGTGTTGCTCGTCGATCAGATGGTGGAGCCAATCATCATGGGGCCGAACGGCCTGCGCAAACAAGGCACGGTAATGCTCAGGAAGGTGGAAGCATGAAGTACGTCGGTATCGACCTAGGCACGACCAACAGTGCCATCTGCTCCTTCGACGGCGAGTCGATCCGGCTCTACAAGAGTCCAGAACAGCACGACGTCACGCCGTCGGCCATCTTCATCGACCGGCGCGGCAACAAGTACGTCGGTTCGCGCGCCTACAACAATGCCGCCCGCAATCCAGACAATGCGGCGGTGCTGTTCAAGCGGCTCATGGGTACGAGCACGCCGGTCAAGCTGCCGGCGGTGAACCTCACCATGACACCAGAGGAATGTTCTGCCGAGGTGCTGCGTGCGCTGTACGGCTACCTGCCGGAAGAGATCCGGGGCGATGGCGACACCGGCACTGTCATTACGGTTCCAGCCGCGTTCAACCAGATGCAGAAGGACTCGACGATGGCTGCCGCTGATGCGGCTGGGCTCGGGCGAGTGGCCTTGATGCAAGAACCTGTGGCCGCCGTGATGAGCGTCATGCGGCAGCGAAAGAATGACGGCGTGTTTGTCGTTTATGACCTCGGCGGTGGAACGCTCGACATCGCAATTGCAGAGAGTATTTCCGGTCGCGTCACACTTCTCGCGCACGGTGGTATCGCCATGTGCGGCGGCCGCGACTTCGATCGGATTCTGTTCGACAACATCGTGAAGCCGTGGCTGCTGGAAAACTTTGATCTTCCGGAAGACTTGACGACCAACCCACAGTTCAAGTCTCTCCTGCGTATGGCCACATGGGCGACAGAGAAGGCAAAGATCGAGTTGTCGCAGAAGGAAGAAGCCGTTGTCAGTCTGCCCGAGACCGAACTCGGTGTCCGCGATCAGTCTGGTGAGGAGATCTATATCGATATCACCATTGATCGCAAACGATACGACGGTCTGATCGGGCCGAAGGTGGAAGAGTCCATCGTGTCCGCCCGCGAAACCCTCGAAAAGGCTGGATTGAGCCCACACGACGTCGAGCGTGTTGTCTTTGTGGGAGGCCCAACCCACTACAAGCCTTTGCGTGACAAGGTGGCCTTCGAGCTCGGTATCGCGCCGTCCACCGATGTGAATCCAATGACCGCCGTTGCGGAAGGCGCAGCGGTCTTCGCCGAGTCCATCGATTGGGCGTCGCAAAGCCGTGGACGTAAGAGCGCCCGAGGAGCCATCAGCGCCGGTGGCGCGCTTGATCTGTCGTTCAACTACATCGCGCGCACGCCGGACTCGAAGGCAAAGATCGTCGCCAAACTGGGAAGTTCTGCTCCGGCCGGAGTCGAGTTTCAGATCGACAGTCTGGACACCGGGTGGTCCTCCGGACGCATCGCACTGAAGGATGGCGCAGGTATCGAACTCAACCTGACCAAGCCTGGCGATAACACCTTCAAGGTGTTCGTGTTCGATTCCAACGGTGGGCCCGTGTCACTGCGCGAAGACAAGATTGTCATTGCACGCACCGCCGCTAGCATCGATGCAATCCCGGCATCGCATTCCGTCGGCGTGGAAGCGCGCGACAAGGTGGGCGGTCGCTTGAGCTTGGATTATCTCGTTCGTGAGGGCGATCAGCTGCCCAAGAAAGGCAAGAAGACCTTCAAGGCAGGCGAGTCTCTCAAGGCTGGAAGTGCCGGGTCGATCAAGTTCAAGTTGTGGGAGGGCGATATCTCCGACCCCATCAACGACAACCGCTTCATCGGCATGTTCGAGATCAAGGGAACGGATTTCGACGACGGCGTCATTGCCGCCGGTGCCGAGCTGATTTGCGAGTACGAAGTGCTCGACTCCGGCAACATCGTTCTGGAGGTTTCAGTCCCTTCAATCAGCGGTTCGTTCCAGAGCGGGCGTAACTTCTACTCGAGCCAGGAAGGCAAGGTCGACTACACCAACCAAGCGAAGAACATCCAGGAACAGTCGGACCACACCTTGCAGCGGCTCGACGAGATGGCGTCCAAGGTCGATGACCCACGTCTTGAGCAGGCCCGCGAGAAGCTTGAGCAAGCGAGCACCATCAAAGCTGACGAGGCCGACCCCGAGACGGCCAAGCAGGCGATGGATCACGTCCAGGAGGCCAAGCGGCTGCTGGCGCTGACCCGCAAGGAGCATCTGAAGGACATTCGCCAGCTGGAACTGGACAAGGCAGTCGATTTCTTCGACAAGGTCGTGCGCCAGCATGCCAGACCCACCGAAGCCTCGTCTTTCGACAACTTGGTCAAGACGGCGCAGCGCGCGATTGACAACAACAGTGGCGACTTCGAGTCGCACCTGGATGATCTGCGCGGTCGCAACTTCATGATCCTGTGGCGTCAGGACTGGTTCGTCATCGAGCGCTTCAAGTGGCTGGCCGAGGATACCTACCTCTTCCCAGATGCCCGCGAGCATGCCCAGCTGGTGGCTGCGGGAGCGGAGGCGTTGAAGGCCAATGACATCGACAAGCTTCGTGCTGTAGTAGCCCATCTCGACTCCATCCGCATCGGTTCTGCGGGTGAGGACGACATGCTTGCTGGCGCGAACATCGTGCGGAGTTGACCCATGGCACTCGATGCGTGGCTTCCCATCGGTTTCAAGTTGCCCGACGGTGCGAAGGCGCGCGTCGCCCTGTTTGAAGGGGCGGACTGGCAGATTCTTGAGACCCAGGGTGGTGGGCGGGCGCTCGTTGTACGCGAGGCGCTGGCTCAGCATTGGGTAGATGCCGGGCTGATCGATGATGAGACCTTCAACGTCTTCCAGTTCGGCGATCAGCAGCTTCGGTCCATCTCGTGTGGTCCGAGCCAGACGCTGTGCCCGGTCAGCGAGGCGAGATCACCCGATACCAAGGCTGAGGCGCTCGCCTTTGCTCTTGCATTGAAGGCAACACGCGATATCGATGCGGATTCGGCGCTCCAGGATGCGCTCTACGTTGAGAAGATCACGCGGCTGCTGCCAACCTACAGCATCAGCTCCAGAACTGGCGATGATGTCGTGCTCGGCTACTGGCTGACGGGCGGCACCAGCATTCCGGCCACGTCCTTCCGCCGTCTCCGCCAGACCATGAGCTGGCTGGGCGCGAGCCACCTTAAGGATGTCGTGCAGGCGGCGGGCTTCGACGTCGCGGAAATCATCCCGTTGGAGCGCAAGCCAGCGGCTCCTGCCAAAAAAACGGAGGCTGCTCCTGCCGAGAAAGTGGAGGAAGTCGAACGCGCCGAGCCGGAGCCCAACAAGGTCTTCGAACTCGCCGGGCGTCCCGAACTGGCGACCTTCTTCAACGAGCACATCGTCGACATCATTCTGCACCGCGACCGCTACAAAGCGCTCGGTATTGAATTCCCATCAGCCGTGATCCTGTACGGCCCTCCAGGTACCGGCAAGACCTTCGCGGTCGAGCGACTGGTTGATTTCCTCGGCTGGCCGAGCTTCCAGATCGACGCATCCAGCGTGGCCAGCCCTTACATCCACGAGACCAGCAAGAAGGTCGCACAGGTGTTCGACAAGGCGATGGAAAACGCGCCATCAGTTCTCGTGATCGACGAGATGGAGGCGTTTCTTGCTGACCGCGAAATGGGATCGGGCCATCACCGCGTCGAAGAGGTGGCCGAGTTCCTGCGGCGTATCCCGGAGGCCGTGAAGAACGAGGTACTGATCATCGCGATGACGAACCGGATCGACATGATCGACCCCGCCATCCAGCGCCGGGGACGCTTCGATCACGTCATCAAGGTGGACTTTGCAAGCGAGATCGAGGTGCAGTCGCTCCTGGACAAGCTGTTGTCTGCTTTGCCAAAGGAGTCGGATGTGGACTCCAAGCCGCTGGCGCAAGATCTCGCTGGAAGACCGTTGTCTGACGTCGCTTTCGTTGTGCGGGAAGGTGCAAGGCTCGCAGTACGCTCGGGCAAGGACAGGCTGGACCAGGCCAGCCTGCTGGCTGCCTTGCGCACGACACCTGCACGGGAACGTGAAGGCAGCGAAAAGCGGAGCATAGGATTTATCTAAGGGAGATACTGGTGGCAGCGGAGGAAGAAAACAACAAGAAAAATGAAGGCAAAGGCTTCGCTGGCCTTTCCTCGCTCGTGTCCGACGTAGACACGACACCGCCGCCCCCTGCGCCTAAGACGGAATCAGCCGGCTCTACGACGTCCACCGGACGCCCAGCCGCGCAGACTGCTCAACCGCAACCGCAGCAGCCGACTCAGCGTCAGACGTATCAAGAGCCTCCGCAACCGTCGTCTGGCTCGTCTGGCGGCAAGTGGTTGCTGGGCATAGCTGCCGTCGTTGGCCTGCTTTGGCTCATCGGCCAGTCCAACAAGCCTACAAGTTCACCGGCTACAGCCTACTCACCGCCCGCGCAGAGTGCAGCGCCGAGCTATTCGCCGCCTGCTCAACCGCAAGCCCCCTCCGTGCCACAAGAGTCAAAGCCGCCAGTTGGCCAGGACTTGGTATTTTCAATGGCTCAGATTCGGTATTGCCTAGCCGAAGATATCCGCATAGAGGGCGCGAAGGCCGCCCTCAACAACTACAGCGACTCCGATGTCGATCGGTTCAACGCCATGGTGGCTGACTACAACAGCCGTTGCAGCTCATTTAAGTATCAGACTAACAATCGAGGGCGCAATGATTTGAATAGTGCCCAACGAGACATTGAGCCGTACCGGAGCCAACTTCAGGCAGAAGGCAGGCGCCGATTCACTCGCCGCCCATCCACGGGTTCCCTGTCGGCACCAGCACAAGCGCGTCCTGCTGCGGATGAGACGGTACGTGCCGTTCAGCAGAAGCTCAATGAGCTTGGCTACAGCGCCGGCCTCGCCGATGGGCTGATGGGAAGGGGCACTCGTGCCGCCATCATCGCTTTTCAGCAAGACAGAGGTTTGGCCGCCACGGGTGCCGCAGATCAAGCGTTGCTTCTCCAGCTTCAGCAAGCTCCTAGCCGCTCGTCACGCCCACAGCCAGATAGCCGTCCAGCCACCACATCTGTGCAGTTGTCAGCTGCAGAATCTGCATCGCTAGAAGCGGCATGCTCGACTGACAAATATGTGAATGGGCCGGCTGCTTATCGTGCATGTGTTGAAAGGCAGAAGGCAGCTTTGGCCGCAGGTGTAAGACGACCGAATTTAAGCGCCCTGTCCTCCGCCGAGCAGCAATCTATTGAGGCGGCATGCTCTACAGACAAGTACGTCAACGGACCTGCTGCTTATAACGAGTGCCTAGCGAATCAACTTGCAGCAATGTCCGGTCAGGGAGCTAGACGTCCTGATTTGTCCCGACTCTCATCCTCTGAGAGGCAATCGATTGAAGCTGCGTGCTCAACGGATAAGTACGTCAACGGACCAGCGGCTTACAACAGATGCCTCAACAATCAACTCGTGGCGTTGGAACGACAGGGTGGGCGACCAGATTTGTCAAGACTTTCAACTACGGAGAGAAATTCAATCGAGGCCGCCTGCTCAACAGATAAGTATGTCAATGGTCCGGCCGCGTACAACCGCTGTCTGTCTCAGCAGTTGGCAAGACTACGTAATTAGCGGACGGGCACAGTCATGGGCATGGCAATTTGTTTTAAATGTGGTTCAGAGAAGTCAGGCGCATTGCTCGCCTGCGGTGCATGCGGAACCACTCCTCGATTAAACAGCGAGCTGGCTTTGTCACTCGTGCTTACTGATCACCTTTCGTCGAAAACGCAGCTGGCACATTACAGCCACGAGCTTCGCAATCATTTAAAGCTTTCCGTGCCATCTGATGCATTGGCTCAGGCGCAAGAAGCCTTGAAGGACCCGCAGCTCATGACGATGCTCGGCGCTCAACCAGCATCAAGCGCCTCGGCGGCGCCAGTGCCAACAGCGGCGTCCTCCCGCCCAACCGCTGTGCCTCCTGTGCAATCGGCCAGGAATACCCCATCTCCGCGAGCACGAGCTCAACGCACACTGAAGACGACCGCGCTCCATCAGACGCCCTTCGCGATTCTCGGCGTGACCACTCGCGACGACCGCAGGCGAATCGTTGAATTGGCTGAAGAGAAGTCTTTGGAGCTGGACCACGATGTCTGCCAGAAGGCACGGTCTGATCTAACGAATCCACGCACCAGGTTAAGCGCGGAGATTGCATGGCTCCCCGGCGTTTCTCCACGAAAGGCATCCCAACTCGTTGAAGGTCTGCTCCATGATGCTATGGCGGTCAGGGAGGAATCTGGCCTGCCCACGCTTGCACACTTGAATTTGCTCGCCGCCGCCTTCGAGGCGGTGGATAGCGAGCACGATGCGGAAGACCTGGCCAGTTTCATTCAGGAGGTTGCTTACCTCGTGGATGAGATCGATCCCGAAGATGTCCTGCGCGACATTAATGAAGACCGCGCTGTCTCCGGCTTCCCGGAGGTCCGGGCACTCGATCAAATTGAAGCCGAACTGGCGGAACGTAAACGGTACTACCGCAGCGCCATCAAGGACGCCCTCGACAGGCTGCCATCGACGACGCTTGTGCAGGTCATGACGGACACGGTGGAGGGGGTTGCGTTGGGCGGCGAGGATCACGCGCCCGAACTGATCGATGACCTCGTCGACAGCTACGAAGTGGAAACCCAAGGCTTCCTGCTGAAGGAAGCTGAGAACGTCCACAAGCTGATCAAAGCCGCCCGTGAATCGGCGAACTCGGGTGAAGCTGCCGTCAAGCCGTATGTGGACAAGCTTGATGCCGTTGCGCGCAATTGGGACAAGGTCGCCCAGCCTATCCAGCTGAGTGCCAAAGCGCGCGGCATCGATCATGAAGCAAGCCGTGACCTGGCCTACGAAATACGTAGCCTCGCCATCGACCTGTTCAACACGCATGACATGTTGACGCAGTCCCAACGGCTGATTGGCCTGCTTCAAGAGTTGTTTGCCGAGCTACCTGAAGTGTCTGAGCGCGTTGAGCAAGATGCGGATGCGCTTGCCGAGATCTTCCATGAGCGGAAGCAAGCGGTAGCACGCAGAGACGAATGGGCGCGTGAGATCACCTACCGCGCTGAAATTGGTGTGATGTTCAAGGACACCCTGAGCATTTCGCCCGATGGCATCTCGTGGAAAGGACAGAGTTTTTCTCTGGACTCGATCACCCGAGTTCGCTGGGGTGGCGTGCGCCACTCCGTCAACGGCGTGCCGACAGGGACGACCTACACCATTGCCTTCGGAGACAAACGCTCCGAGGCGGTTGTCGAGCTAAAGAAAGAGGACATCTACAGCAAGTTCATTGACAAGCTCTGGCGAGCCGTGTGCGTCCGCCTGCTGGGTGAGATGCTGGAAGCGCTGAAGGATGGGCGGGACCTGTACTTCGGCGACGCACTCCTTCACGACGATGGCATCACCTTGGTGAAGCACAAATTCCTGGGTGCCAATGAAAGGGTGCGGTGCACGTGGGGGCAGGTGCAGATATGGAATGCTGATGGATCGTTCTGCATCGGGTCCAAGGACGACAAGAAAACCAATGTCGGCATTTCCTACATTCACGTCGCAAACACGCACATCATGGAGCAGCTCATTCGCATGGCTTTCAAGAAGCCCGGACTGCGCCGACTGAGCGAACTGCTGCAATGACGTAATCCATTCGACTTTGGGGGCAGCTTATATGGGATTTTTATCAAACCTCTTCGGGGGCAACAAAGAAGACAAGGCGTTACGAGAGGCGCTTGCGCACATCCATCGCATCCTGGATGACGAAAAGTTCCAGTTGGAGCTCGTTCATCCAATGATGAAGGCGATGCTGGAATCTGCGCCTGCCTACGACAAGGGCCCAAACGGGTCTGGGCCATTTGGCTTTACTGAGACGAACCCGATCCCGGTTAACGGGCCTATCGGTCAACTGGCATATCTGTCCAGACTCGAAACGCAGTCGGGGCAGCGCATCCTTTTTCATCGCCTCGGGGCCATCGATAAAGTGGACGTGTTCGAGGCCGTGACATTCGACGGAAGCGGATGGTTCATCTTTTTCGTTGACCTCTACCATCCACGGCGCTCGCGCCTTACCCCAGACGGCTTCCGATTCACGAAGGATGTCGCGCAGTTCTCCGGCTTCCACAAGTTCTGCGAGAATTTCCCATACGATTTCGTCGAGAAGAAGGCGTCTGAGCGGGAGTCTGGCTTGAGCATGGCGTACATCGCCATCAGCAAGGTGTCTGACCAAATCCAGAATCGTGTTTTCAACAGGCCATTGGCCCACAAGGCCAAGCTCGACCTCGTGAAAAGCCGCTTGTCGAGCTTCCAGACCCAATAGGCGGTGGTGATGAAGAAGACCCTGCTGGCCACGCTTGCCGCATTGATCACCCTTCAGGCCGGGCCAGTTCTGGCTGAAAACTATGAGGTGAGTCTGACCCGCAAGGGCAGCAACGTTTACAAGATCGACGGCAAAGACATCATCATCCAGACGCGCTACTGCTACGTCTATGCCTACTCTGAAGAGGCCATTTTCAAAGCGTCCGGCTACGGCGGAGAGCTGATCTTCTTCGACAGTAAGGACAAGTGCGATGTGAAGGCGGTTTTTGGCCTGTCGAAGCAGAAGCCTGGTAAGTACGTGGTGACGGTCAGTCGTGAAGATGATGATTGGTACGAGGTCCTCGGAACAGATTCGTACATCAAGACATCGACCTGTCTCTCCCTTGCGCTTGGCGAAGAAGCCTATCTGACAATGTCGGCGTCCGGTTTCGGACAACTTCGCTTCGAAGACGGAGACGACTGTATGGTCGAAGGCGTCTATACGAAGCTGCGGCTTTGAAGAGGACATGAAGAGCCGTGGCTGCTGACGACAAACAGAATGGAAACGCCAAGGGCTTCTCAGGCCTTTCGACACTTGTTTCGGATGTCGACGAAGGCAGTCCAGCCCGCCAGCCTACGTCGCAAGTAACTCCGCCGCCCAGCTCCGCTCCGGTTCCCGAATCGCCGCCCAGACAGGTCGAGGAAGCCCAGGCTGCCTCGACTGTTCTACAGCCGCCCAAATCAAAGAACGACGGCTCATCAGACGTGGCGACCGGCAAATGGATGGTCGGTATCGGCTTGGGCATCGGGCTTCTGCTCATTGCCTTCGTCAACTCGACCAAGAACGAGCCCACCCGCTCGGCGACGGCACCAGTTGCTCAAGCCCCCGTCACTGCGGTCCCGACATATTCACTGCCAACGGTTGCGCCAGTCACGCAGAGTCGGCAGGCTGCCCAAGAGACAGTTATCCAGCAACGAGCGGCTACAGTGTCGGTGAACGTGCTTGGTCAGCAGGTCCTGTTTTCGAATCCAAGTGGCTATTGCACGCCGGGTGAGTCGGCGCGCGAAGTCGAGCTCATGGACTTGGCAAAGCGTTCCCTCGCAGAAGGTTCGCGCCTCGTGCATGCAGCAGTCCTTTGTTCCGAGCTGGAGGACTACAGGATGGGGCGAAGGGAAATGCTGGATCACTGGCTGCAAATCCAACTTATCGGCCCGAAGGGGAATTTCCAGCGAATCGAGATGCCGCGAGAGGCATTCCTTTCCGGCCTTTCCAAGTCGACTCCTCGGGTGAATTCTGCCGAGCTCAATCGACGGCTGAAAGCGTCGTTCGAGAATAGCGACGTCGCGCTAACAGACATGAAGTTTGAACCGATTGGGCGGGACGGGAACGCGGTCTATTTTTCCATGCGGATGAACATGAGCGTCGGGGAAAGCAGCCGCCCAATTTCGGGAATCAGCGCAATCACGCTCCTGAACTCCCTGCCGCTCTCGATCAATGTTTATGAAGGAACCGGTTCGCCACAGAGCCGGGGCCAACTGCAAGCTATCCAGCAGGAGTTGCTGAACAGCCTCCTAACCGAGAACTGATGATGAACAAAGCAAGAACAATATTCTCCGCCCTGTGTTTCTGCTTGTTGGCTGCGGTCGCCTTGCCGGTCGCCGCACAGACTCCGGGCTATACCAAGCTCAACGTCAAGGGACGAGTTCAGATTGAAGTGCCAAGCGACTGGACGATCAGTGATGCGGAACAGCGCAGGCGTGTAAAGGAGTTTGCGGAGAAAGTCACCGGAGTTGCCATTGATCACGTGGCGTCGCTTTCGGTGCAGTCCTATCCAGCACCCTCACGGGTGTTTGTCCGGGTGTCGTTCATTCCAATGGAGCCGCCACTTACTCAAGCGGACGTTAGGCAGGAAGTTCAGGCCAATAAGCAACAGGTATTGAAAGATTTGGCGGATGTCTGGCGCGAGGAGTCCCCAACGATGTGGGCGGGGATGGCGAAGTACGGAATGAAGGAGGTCGGACGCCCCAGCTTTGCCGTTGAACCAATTGGAGGCCAGACCGCCCTGATCATTCGCTACGGACGCACATCATCGGCCAACTCGGCAGAGACGATGAGGGTAGCTCAGTACCACGTGCCTCTGGGCGCCGAGAAAGCATTGATCACGCTTTCGTACATTGAAGGGGATCAGCAGGCAATCTCTGCCCACAATCGATTGAAGAACAGCATCGTGATTCGATAAGAAGAACAGGAACAGGAACAGCCAATGGCCTACGAAGATCCCAATGCACCGTCGCCAAGCTTCGACGGGTTCACCCAGGAGCCAAAATCATCCGTTGATCAGAGCAAAAGTTTTCTTGGGGGGCAACATCACCCATGGAGACGATTGTTCGCACGGACGGTGGACATTTGCACTGCAGGGTTTCTGTTGTTGCTTCTGTTGATATTCGCGTTGAGCGCAACGATGCCAGGACAGGCGGCGGGCTTCGCCAAGGCAATAGAGAATCCCATCATTGCCGGTGTCGTGCTGTATCTGGTGTGGGTGCCTGTGGAATCAGTGTTTCTCTCGTTGTTCGGAACGACGCCAGCGAAATGGCTGTTCGGTATCAGGGTGGCCCATCCGAGCGGGGCCCTGCTGTCCTTTCCAGAGGCGCTAAACCGATCTTTTCTCGTCTTTCTCCAGGGTGTAGGGCTTGGCATTCCATTCGTCGCATTATTCACGCAACTGTTCGCGTATCGGCGTCTCACGAAAACCGGCACGACGTTGTGGGATACATCCGCCGGTGCAGTGGTGCTCCACAAAAAATGGGGAGTGGTTCGTGCGCTTGTGTGTACCGCCGCAGTCTTTGGCGTGCTGATTTTGATTAGCGCATTGAACGCCGCAGGAAATCGATAACCACACTAGGAGAAGCCAATGGCTTACGAAGATCCGAACGCACCGTCATCTGCGCCGGCGCCCACAACGACGCCAGCAGCAGCCACGCCCGAGAAGAAGCCTGGTTCATGGGACTGGCTTTGGCCGTCCATTCTGGCCGTTATCATCGTCAAGCTGTTTGGCCTTGTCGGCGGGCTGGTTGCCTTTGGCAGCTATTACTGGCTGAAACCAAAGCTCGGAACATGGGGGGCTGTCGCCGCTTCCGGTGTCATTGGCGTTGTTGTCGCAATTGGCCTCTTGGCGATGATCCGCTGATAACTACTGGCTCGACTATGAGAGGAGGAGCATCACTTCCGCCTCGCGACGGGCTACGAGCCACAGCATGACCTTGCCACCACAATGAACCAATCGTCGCAGCTATGGCCCATTCTCGTTGGTTAATCGGCGGTTAGAGGGCTGTTTCGGTTGAAATCGAATTGCACTGTCAGTGCCAACAATAATTCTGTGATCTGGGTAGTATCACCTAACCAAGTGATCTTATCCAGTACCAGAGAGCCATCGAGTTTTCGTGGGTCACCCTGGTAGCGAAATCCTGACTCGATGGAGCGGAAAAAGGCAATGCGCGCGGCGACGTTGGGTGTTACCCCAGTCATGCTTTTTAGCCGTTTTGTCAATCAGCATCGAAAAATGACCAGGGATCAGCGTCCAAAATTGACCAGGGTTAGCTGGCTGATTTCATCCTCTGTTTGAAGCGGTAGGAGTCGTTTCCGGTCTCGATGATCTCGCAGTGATGGGTGATCCTATCCAGCATTGCCGTCGTCATCTTCTCATCCGTAAATACCTTGCCCCATTCGCTGAAAGCCAGGTTGGTGGTCAGGATCAGGCTGGTGCGCTCGTACAACTTGCTGATCAGGTGAAACAGCAGGGCGCCACCGCTTTCGGCAAACGGCAGGTAGCCCAGTTCGTCCAGGACCACCGCATCGACATTGACCAGCCGGTTGGCAAGCTGTCCGGCTTTGCCTGCCGCCTTCTCCTGCTCCAGTTGGTTGACCAGATCCACCACACCGTAGAAGCGCACTCGCTTGCCCCGGCGTACGGCGTTGCGCCCCAGAGCGATGACAAGGTGGGTTTTACCTGTCCCGGTTCCGCCGATCAGCAGCAGATTGCGCTTTTGTTCCAGGAAGTCATCTCTATCCAGCGCTGACAGTTGCACGGGGCTGACCGGGGTGTCTGCGGTCTCGAAGTTGTCCAGGTCTCTGGCCAACGGGAACTTGGCGATGCCCATCTGATAGCGGATCGAGCGGCACTGACGTTCGGATTCTTCAGCTTCGATCATCCTTTTGAGCCGCTGCTCCGGCGATGGCAGAGGGCGCTCACGATGCGCCAGCAACTCGTCGCACAGCGCCGCCATGCCAAACAGTTTCAACCCCTGCAGACGTTGGTAAATGTCATCGGCTGACATGCTGACCTCCCGGTAACAGGCTGTCATAGCGTTGGCAGTTGGCCTGTGGGGGCTGTGCAAGCGGCACCACCTGAGCATGGACCTGTGGCACGTCGAGGGGGCGGCGCAGTCGCTGCAGGTGGTTGAGCACCAGCTCAGCCGAGCTGCCACCCAGTTGCAGTACCTGCTGGCAGGCTTGCTCCAACAGGTCGAGCCCGTCCTGCCGGGCGGCCAGCAGTAACTTGACCATGTCCCGGTCACCGCCCTTGCGACTCAGAAGTTGCTGCTGCAAGCGGCTCAACGCCGGCGGCAACACCCACTCCTTGAAGGGCGCACCGTGGCGCAAGGCACCTGGCTTATGCTCGAGCAGGTCGAGGTAATGCCAGGGGGCGAACTGGGTCTTGTCCCGGCCAAACTGGCGGGGATGCTCGGCAATAAGCTCGCTCTGGGCATACACCTGGAGCCGATCCGCGAAGACCCTGGCGGTAACGTGCCGATGGGCGTAACGGCTGTCGACTCTGTAGCTGTTACGGTCGAAGTGAATGAGGCAGGTGCGTCAACGCGCAGCTCACGCTCCACATAGCCATTGAAGCGCGCAGCCAGGGGGCGCAGGGTGGTCCGCTCCTGCTCGAAGCGCTGCCACACCGTTTGGGACGGGTCGTCCGGGTGGGGGCGTGTCTGTGCTGCCTGCTCCAACTCGGCGATCAGTCGACGGTTGAGCTCGGCCAGGCTGTCGACCTTGCGCCGGGGGGGTAAAGCAGCGCCGGCGCACATCCTGGACCTGTTTCTCGCCCTGCCCCTTCTCCCAGCCTGAGGCCGGGGTGCAGGCCACCGGCTCGATCACGTAATGGCTCATCAGCGCCAGGAAGCGGGGATTGAAACGGCGCTCTTTGCCCTCGAGCACCTGGTCGACGCAGGTCTTGAGGTTGTCGTAGATGCCCTGGCGGGGCACGCCGCCCCAGTAGTGAAAGGCCGCATCGTGGGCGGCAAACAGCATCTCTTGGGTTTCGTGGGGAAACACCATAACGAAGGGCTGGCGGCTGTGGGTGAGGCGAAAATGGGCTGCCTTGGGTGCAAAGGGATCGAACGATGCCTTGATCTCTTCAACTGGGTTGAAGAAATCGAGAATAAAGAGGTCTTCGGTCTTCTTGCCCCATTTGGGCGCAGCGCGGTTAAGGCGGGATAGCGCCTGCACGCACAGAACACCGTTCAGTTTTTTGTCGACATACATGGCACACAGCTTGGGCTGATCGAAACCGGTCAGGTATTTGTTGGCCACGATCAGCAGGCGATATTCGTCGGTATCAAACTTGTCGCGGGTATCGCCCTCAGCAAAGCCATTGAGATCAGCCTCGGTGTACTCGACGCCATCCACCTCCTTGCTGCCGGAGAAAGCAATCAGCACTTTGAACGGGTTCCCCATCGCCTCCAGCTGGCGGGTGATGGCCTTGTAATAGCGGATAGCAGAGACGATGCTCTGCGTCACCACCATCCCCTTGCCTTTGCCCTTGAGCTTCTTGGCATTCACCACATGGGGGATGAAGTGCTCAAGCATGATCTCGGCCTTGACGTCGATCGTCTCCTGGCTGCCTTCCACATAAGCCCGCAGCTTCTTCTGCGCCTTTTTACTGTCAAACAGCGGGTTCTCTTCAATGGACTTACTGATCTCGTAGTAGCTGCGATAGGTGGTGTAGTTAGCCACCACATCGAGGATAAAGCCCTCCTCGATGGCCTGCTTCATCGAATAGAGGTGAAACGGCTGGAAGGTGCCATCCGGCTGCAACTGGCCAAACTTCTCCAACGTGGTGTTCTTCGGCGTGGCGGTAAAAGCGAAATAGGAGGCGTTGCCACGCATCTTGCGTGAGCGCATGGCCTGCAGGATCAGATCCTGGGTGTCCTCCATCTCCTCTTCCTGCAGCTTGCCCATCGCTGCATTCGTAATGCGAAGGTCAGGAGTTCGATTCCCCTTATCGGCACCATATAAAACAATTACTTATGTTTTTCACATGGCTGGCAAATTGTAAGTTTTTGTCTTGGGTACCACGTGGGGTACCACATTTGGCACGAGGTAGGAACTAACCTTACTCCCTAAGGGCCTTCCTAACGGAGAGTGCCACATTATCTCAATGTATTCCCTTAGTCGGGTAAAGCTGTGTTCATGAAGGAAAGTGTTACAACACCAAGATGACTCATTCGTCCCCAATGACAACCTTTGGTGGCTAAGTCATCAAGGATAATAAATCATGTTGTTCTCTACGGCATGAACTAAGCCATAAAAGCTAAGCTATTGAAAAAAAAGGTACTTTCATTTTAATGAAAGTGCCTTTTTAGTTTTGAACCCACATTTGAACCCACGCTTACCTAGCAAGGCTTTGTGGTTGATCGCTCCGATAAGGCGACAGTAAGTCATCGCTCCTCCTCTTAATCCCTTTCAAACGAAAACCATCATAGCCCTCTGTATCTACAATTCATTTGTTCATTTCTTTAAGAGCTTCGCCTACAGTTAATACCTTCCAACCAACAGCCCTAGCCTGCTCAAGGTCTTGCTGAGCAATTGCGATCCCTCTTTTTTTATGAGGCCAAGCTATTTCCAATTCAGCTACGACGTCTTTGCCAGTGATGGATAACTCATGACTTACGTGTGGCAAATGCATGTTCTTTTTTTCGTAAAACCGTAACAAACCATCAAGCGACTGATCAGCCACATCTCTCACTTCAGCCCAACTACTAACAGTCAGCAGACCCTGCTGTTTACGCAACTTATTAATTAACACCATATCTTCATGCTTGACTCGCATATATTCATGCATCGGTTGCTTTCGATGACAATCAATGCATAAAGCTTTTAGATTGGCAAACCTGTCATCTCGCTTGTTACCATTGACATGGTGCGTGTGGAGTAAACGACGATATTCAACAAGATTTACACGACAGGATTCACAGCAAAAATTCACATCCTGACGGTAACGACTAGATACTTCACCCCAGTTCTCAGAATATCCTCCTTGCTCCACAAAATCAGCACGCTCAGGCATAGAGCTGAAAAGTGTACTGTAATCAGATAAAAACTCTGCGATATCAAATGAATTATAAACTGAGTCCTTATTTGAACCGGAGCGATACCCCTTATAATTGAGATAGGAAAGACAGTTTCTACACACTTTGAGTTCAGCTTCCCCTTTACTTGCGCCTCCATAATGGCTATCACCATAAACCTCAAACTTTCCGCTTAGATTATAAGTGGCTTTGTAACGGCTAAAACGTTGTTTTTTTCTCATCTCACCTAAAGTAGAGCAGTCAGCCACATGAAACTTTCTCCCTTCCTGCTGACCGGATAACACTTGATCAATCGAGCTTCCTTGATCAGGAATAAACAACAATACCTGACGCCCCTTGTAACTAAGGACACCGTGATCGAGATCCAAGTCCTCCAGAGTGATATCAAGGCCTGCAGTACTAGACAAACTCCGATCGGTAACAAATGCTTCGTCATTACCTGTGTCAAAACTGAAAGAAACGTTATGGTCCCCCATTTTTTTAACGCAGGCCCACAGCTCAGCAAAGCTCACCGTTAATTTCATGTATTCTGCTCCAAGATTTTTTTCATCTGGATCTCAGCGTTGGTTATTACTCTAAATGTTACACGACGAGAACGATCTCCATTTTCTTGCATTTTGTTATCGAGAACGGGACGTGATGACGATAGTCCCACTGCAGCAAAATGACGTTTAATCCAGTTTTGATATTCAGCTACATTAGGCAAACTGTAAACAAAGGCAAGTACACTTCGGGTCCTACCTTGAGATAGTTCCATGTTTAGAAAATAAGCATCTTTACCACTGGTTTGGCTATTCCACACACTACTTGTATGCCCTTCTATACGGACCTCATTGATGGAGTCAGTAAAACGACCAAGAACTTTCATGTAACGAGGGAAAAATTCTGCTAGTAAGTCCTGATATTGTCGACTTAGATCTATCTTTCCCTGAGCAAACAACACGTCAGGAGACTGAAAGGTGAAAGTGAGAGAATCAGAATCGATAACCGCATTCCAACGGGGTAGGTCTTCAGCAAACTCTTTTGTTAGCTCCTCATAAATAGCGACCTGATTTTCCTGAAAAGCGATGGCTACTTCCCTGATCTTATCTCTCTCCATGAAAGCGTTACGCATTAATGCGATCGCAATAAACAAAAACACCATCATCAATCCGGCCATCAAATCTGATACTGACAACCAGTGAGTTTCCTCTTGTTCGCTGGCTTTAGAATCTAACAAATGACTCATGCTCTACGCTCTCCCCCGGAACTGCACTACCTGGTTCATTTCGTTCACTAGTTGTTGATAATCTGTAGTGAATTTTCCTGAAATGGTTGCTAGAGCCCTACCCAATTCACTGAGTACCTGATTCAATTCACGGGCTAAGGCATCATCAAGCATTTTAACCTGCTTCTGTACAGCCTCACCGGTATCCTGAAGCGCTCGATCAGCATGTTGGCTCATACCCTTAAGTACCCTAGCATTCTCCTGCATTTGGGTTTCAACCATTTGATGCAACTGTTCACCGAACTGCTTACGCATAGTGTCGAGACCTTGCTCAACTCGGCTACGCATAGCATCTGTTTCAGTTACCAAAGATTGGCTGGCCGTCTTGTATGACTGCGTCAACTTGCTGCTATCTTCTTGCAAATCTGCGACTAACACACGCAAAATTGCATTTGTTTCACGTAAGCCATCCTCGAACATTTGGCGAGTTTCTTCACTATTTTTGGCGATCACATCAGAGCTGCCTTGTAGCGAAGCATTTACTCTTTCACTGTTAGCAACAAGCTCTTCGCCACTATGTACAATGGATTTCTGGAGGCTGGATGCGCTCTCCTGAATCCCTACAGTTACAGTATCTGTTGCCTGTTTTAGCCCTTCATTCATGGTCTGGGCGGCTGCTTTCATACCGTTAACAGTCTCGTCAATTTGCATACGAATTTCGGGTACAGCGTCTACGGCTCTGTCACGAATATCTTTAAATGCTTCGAGATGACGCTGTAGCTCCTGCAATTGATGCTGACTTACCTCCATAACCACCTTCAACTCTTGCATACTGGCAGGAATCACTCTGGACTCCTCACTAATATGGCTAACTGCCATCTCGGTCTGAGTGATAGCCTGGACTCCTAATTGGTACTGAACCATCATCTGTTCCAGCTGTTGGCGGTAGTTTTCCTGCCATTTCACCAATTCCAGCACTGCGACATTAAGTTGTTTAAAATTATCGCCAAATTGTTCAAGCAGATTATCATTGAAGTCAGATATCACTTCCTTCAACGCATTAATAACCTGTTCCGTAGCTGACTTAGACAGCATGTCAGCAAAGTCCTGTAGATTGTGCCATAGACGATCTTGAAATTGTGAAAATGCGTCTTTCTGCAGCTGCGCTAACTCCTTTAGCTGTGTCAAACCATTAACAGTTGACTCAAGGATATTAAATGTAGCTTTATGGTGATCACCAATATCAGAGCGAATTAACTTAAGTTGACTAACCAGGCTGGAATCCCCATCACCTCCAATTGCAAGTTGCAATTTTTGAATTCCTTCAGCCTGATTATTCATTACACCGTAAAGTTCAGCGATACCAATCTCATCTTCATCTATCTCACCATTGTGCTGAGATGTAAAGCGGCCACTAGCTAACAGGAGTTTATAGAAAATGGATAGGAACATACCGACCAAGCTAGTTATAAATGCTGTTTTTAAGCCAGAGAGCAAGTTACCGATACTTCCATCTATATTGCTCACATCAAATCCGAGCAAGCCACTTACAATACCCGCGAAGGTCCCCAATATACCAAGAGTTGTTAATAAAGTTGGCGTGTACTGGGTGAACTGATGCCCACGGTTTGTTTTTTTTAGCCTCAAAGAAAGTATTAACACAATAAACATAACCACAAGAAATATGTCGGTCAGTGCTTGCGAGCCTAAATAAAGCAAGGCATTTTCAATAAATGATGACAGCATAAGATTTGTTATCCCTCTTAATTTACCAATCCCCCCTCTTAACGACCGCAAACAACGTAAGACTCGTAAGCTCCATGTCTAGAGAGGGCGTAACACTTTTTAAAAATGTTCATTTCTGAAAAACGAACACCCATTTATCCTCAACACCACACCTCACACAAACTCTCAGCCTGTGCCAGCACCAACTGGGCAGCTTCTTCCTGCTGGTCTGGCGGGTACTTGTACTTGCGCAGGATGCGCTTGACCATCAGCCGCAGTTTGGCGCGCACACTTTCGCGGCTGCTCCAATCCACTGTGACGCTACGGCGCAGGTTGGCGGTGAGCTCATGGGCTATCTTGGCCAGTATCTCGTCACCCAGCTCACGCACAGACGCCTCATTGTTGGCAAGGGCATCATAGAAGGCAAGCTCGTCATCGTTGAGGCCCAAGGCCTGCCCCCGCTTGCTTACGGCGGCGAACTTCTTGGCCATGTCGATCAGCTCCTCGATCACCTGCGCGGTTTCGATGGAACGGTTCTGATAGCGTGCGATCACCTTGGTCAGCATCTCCGAGAACTTCTTCTCCTGGGAGAGGTTGGTCGCGAACTTCGACTTGATCTCCCCCTCCAGCAGTCGCTCGAGCAGCTCCACGGCGAGATTGCGCTCCGGCAGGTTGCGTACCTCGGCTAGAAACTCATCATCGAGTAGGCCGATGTTGGGCTTGTCGAGACCGACCGCTTCAAACACATCGACCACATCACCCGATACCACGGCATTGCCGATGATCTGGCGAATAGCCAGGTCGCGCTCTTCGTCAGTCTTCTTCTTCCGGGTGACCTCTTTCTTGGTCAGCAGCACCTTGACCGTCTGCAAGAAGGCCACTTCTTCCCGCACTGCCTTGGCCTCGTCGAGGGTGCAGCAGAGGGTGAATGCCTTGCTCATCGCCAGCGCGTTATCGGCAAAGCGCTTCTTGCCATCCTCAAGGCCAAGAATAAAGTTGGCGGCCCCGGCGAGCAGCTTGTGGCCCCCGGTGAGGTAGTCGCTGTAATCAAAGCCATGCAGCAGGGCGCGCAGGATATCGAGTTTCTCCTCCAACACCGCGTAGGCCTCATGGGCATCGACGGTCGGCTTGCCCCGTCCTTTGCTGGCGGTGTACTCCTTGATGGCGCTCTTGAGCTCGTTGGCGATCCCGATGTAATCGACCACCAGCCCGCCTTGCTTGTCCTTGAACACCCGGTTCACCCGTGCAATCGCCTGCATCAGGTTGTGGCCCTTCATCGGCTTGTCCACATAGAGGGTATGCACGCAGGGCGCATCGAAGCCGGTCAGCCACATATCACGCACGATGACCAGCTTGAGCGGGTCACTCGGGTCTTTGAACCGCTTCTCCAGCCGTTTCTTGACCAAGGCTGGATGAATATGGGGGCGCAGCAACGCCTTGTCAGAGGCGCTGCCGGTCATCACGATCTTGATGGCCCCCTTGTCGGGGTCCGGGTCATGCCAGTCGGGGCGCAAGGCTACCACGGCATCATACAAGTGCACGCAGATCTCGCGGCTCATGGCCACCATCATCGCCTTGCCATGCTGTGCCTGATTGCGCTCTTCAAAGTGGGCCACCAGATCGGCGGCCACCCGCTCGATCCTGGGCTTGCTGCCTACCACCTTCTCCAAGGCGGCCCAGCGTGACTTCAGCTTGGCCTGCTCACCCTCTTCCTCATCCTCGGCCAGCTCATCTACCTCGTCATCGAGGTGGGTCAGTTCGTCGGCCTTGAGCGACAACTTGGCGAGGCGCGACTCGTAATAGATCGCCACCGTCGCGCCATCTTCCTTGGCCTGCTGCATGTCATAGACGTGGATGTAGTCACCAAACACCGCGCGGGTATCCCGGTCTTCGCTCGATACTGGGGTGCCGGTAAAGGCCACAAACGTCGCGTTGGGCAATGCGTCGCGCAAGTGTTGGGCATAGCCGACCTGATAGCGCGCCGCGCCCTCGGCAATCTGGTTGGGCAATTTGAGTGAGGCGCTGAAACCGTACTGGGTGCGGTGCGCCTCATCGGCAATCACCACGATGTTGGCGCGCTCGCTCAGCACCGGGAAGGTGTCTTCATCCGCGCCGGGCATAAACTTCTGGATGGTGGCAAACACAATGCCGCCGGAGGGGCGGTTGGCCAGCTTGCTGCGCAGATCGCCGCGGGTCTCCACCTGCACCGGCTGCTCGCGGATCAAATCTTGCGACAGGGAAAACACCCCGAACAGCTGGCCATCAAGGTCATTACGGTCGGTGATCACCACGATGGTCGGGTTCTCCATCGCCGCCTCGCGCATCACCCGCGCCGCAAAGCAGGTCATGGTGATGCTCTTGCCGCTGCCCTGGGTGTGCCACACCACCCCGCCCTTATGGCTACCACCGGGGCGCGACGCCGCCACCACCTGGGTGATCGCCGCGCGTACGGCATGAAACTGGTGATAACCGGCGATCTTCTTGACCAAGCGGCCATCGTCTTCAAACAACACGAAAAAGCGCAGGTAATCGAGCAGCATGGCCGGGGTCAGAATGCCGCGCACCATGGTCTCCAGCTCGCCAAACTCGCCATAGGGGTCGAGGTTGACCCCATCCACCGTGCGCCACTGCATAAAGCGCTCGGCATTGGCCGACAGCGACCCCATCCGCGCCTCGCTACCATCGGAGGCAATCAGGATCTCGTTGTACTGAAACAGGTCGGGGATCTGCTCCTTGTAGGTCTGCAGCTGATCAAACGCCTTCCAGATGTCGGCATTCACATCGGCCGGGTTCTTGAGCTCAAGCACCACCAGCGGCAGCCCGTTGATGAAGAGGATGATGTCGGGGCGGCGGGTGTGTTTGGGCCCCTTGATAGAGAACTGGTTGATGGCCAGCCACTCGTTGGCGGTGGGCTGCTCGAAGTCAACGAGGCGGACAAAGTCCCCCACCGTCTCGCCATCGCGCTGGTACTGCACCGGCACCCCATTCACCAGCAAGCGGTGAAATGCCCGGTTGGCCGACAGCAGCGCCGGGGTATCGAGATTGACCACCTGCGCCAGCGCATCTTCACGCGCCACCAGCGGCACGGAGGGGTTGAGCCGGGCAATCGCCTCCCGCAAGCGCTCGCTCAGCAGCACCTGCTGGAACTGCTCACGCCACGGGTTATCAGAATCGGGGGCCACATCGTAGCCACACACCACGCGATAGCCCACCTCGCTCAGCCACCCCAGCACCTCTTGTTCCAACTGATCTTCGGTCATTGTTGCTCAATCCCTCAAGACGATCCCTGGCACCCCCATGGCCTCTGCCATTCGGGTATGCCCAACCTGCTCAGCGTCACAACGGGTGACATATCGACTCGTCACCCCCATCTGTCGATGGGATCGACAGGTTGCGAAAATATGTTTAAAAAAAGCCGAAAAATCGACACGTCATGGTGATATGTCGATCCCGTCACCCTGATCGGTTAGCGGGTCAACTCGGCGAACAACGCATCGTTGATGTAGTACTTTTCACGGCCAACCTGCTCTTCCCGCAAGATGCCCATCGTCGCCAGTGTTTGCAGATAGCGAGAGGCCGTCTGGCGTTTGGCAATACCGGCATCGACCAGAAACCCGATCTTGGTGTAGGGCTGCATAAAAATCAGTTCGACCAGATCCTTGCTATAGATGGCCTCCGCCTCCCGCTGCACCCGCTCGCGCACCTCTTCCATCAAACTCAGGATGCGATTGACCTGCTCAAAGGTTTGTTGTGCCGTGCTCTCCACAGCCCTGAGCATAAACAGCACCCAGGGTTCCCATTGCTGCGCTTCGGTGATGCCCCGTAGGCCGGCATAATATTCCTGCCGATTGGCGATGATGTAGCGCGACAAAAAGAGCACCGGGATATCCAACAGTTGCTGCTCAACAAGATACAACAGGTTCAGGATGCGACCGGTACGGCCATTACCATCGGGGAAGGGGTGAATCGCCTCGAACTGATAATGCATCACCGCCATCTTGACCAGCGGGTCCAGCTCATCCTCGGCATGGATAAATTGCTCAAGATTGGCCAGCTTGTCGCGGATCACCTGCTCTCCAACGGGTGGGGTATAAATGACCTCACCTCGGTCACTCTTCAGGGCCGTACCGGGGATGGCGCGAATGCCGATATCCACCTGTTTAATCAGCCGAACCAGTTCAATAAACAGGTTGGTATTGAGCGGGCGATCCTTGAGCGAATGGAAGCCATGATAGAGCGCCTCACGGTAGCGCAGCACCTCTTTGGTGTGAGGATCTGTCTTGCCATCGCGGTTGGCGGCGGCGCGATACAGCTCGTCATTGGTGGTGACGATATTCTCGATTTCCGATGAGAGCCGCGCTTCTTGCAAGATGATGCTGTTAATCAGCAGCCCCTGATTGGGGATCTTGGCCGCCAGCCCGCGCAGATTGGCCAATACCCGGTTGGCCGCGATGGCTTGTTTCAACACCGCCTTGGTCTCCAGCTCGATGATGGGGGGCAGCAATGGCAGGTCGTTATAGGGCTGGTTACGATCAAATGACATCAGCAGTCACCTCTTTTAGTCAGCATGGTTCCAACACCCCGCACTGGTGGCATCAAAAAATACAACCTCCTTGATGCCCGCATCATTTAGCATTTTTTCCATATGCACCCTTTCGGATTCAATTTTTTTTGGTGTCTTGTTACCAGCAAACACAGACACCGCGGCGCGACGGCATGGTGATAACGCCAGCTGCTCAAGAATATGACGATCCTGTTTGCCAATGCTCCAGCCATAAATAGTCATGCTGTCTTTGGGGCGAGGTAATTCATGTTGATACACATGGGAAAGATATCGGGAGCTATTTATCGCGGCGATCTTGCTCTCTGACGAGCCCTCGCACACAAACAGAGGTTGACCGTCATTATCACGCCAGTACTGGGTGATAAGGCTTAATGGGTCGCTATTGTCGGCCATCAGCTTACTTTCCTCGCCACCTTGAGTTCGGTAGAGCGCAAGATTGCCATGAGGATAAAAGACTCTGGTCACTCCGGGCTCAAGTTCAGCAGGGAATGACGCGTTGAAGCATTGCTTGATCAATTTGGGGTCTGTCGCGCGCGTCTTATCAATGGTGAACCCGTCCTCAAAACGCCAACCATTGGCTTGGCGAGCATTAAGTGATGCCCAATAGACTATCAAGTCGTAGTTGAGGCTGAATACCGTCGAAAAACCTGCCATAAAGCGGCCAATATGGGCAAGCCCTTGCTGGTCACTGATAGCCTTGTCTGGATGAATGTCTTTTACGGTATCGATCAGCGCCCGCCGCACATCTGTATAGGCGTTGCGAACTTTGTCACGCTCGATTTTGGCCAGCTCAAACTTTTGATTGATATAGTCAGCCTGCCATAGGCGATATAACACTCGTTCGAAATCACGGTCATTCTTGGCGAATTGATCAAACACCTCCTGTGCGGCAGGGCGGATAAATCCGTGCTCACAGCCCTGCTGATACAGGTTGGTGTAACGAAAACAGGGATCGACAGCGACACTGCCGCCATTGCCCACAATCAGGGTGTCGCTGTAATCGGCCTGTATCTCACGCCATGTCTTTATATCTGCCACGTCAGCTTGCCCCTTCGACCATAGCCTCAGCCTCCGGCAAGCGCAGTTGGCCAGAGATCAGACGGGGTAGCAGGGTGTCGCGTAGGGTCGCGAGGGTTCGAGCTTGTATTAGGTTTTCCTTGATGCGCTCCATCACCGGAGCAATAGTCTCCTCGAAAGCGGTAATTACGATGGTCTGTGGATAGACCACCGAAACTCCAGCTAAGGTATCTCGAGTGATTGTGTCGAACACGGAACCATGGGTCCGTTGTTTTAAGGTTTCAACAAGGCGATGCGTGCTGAAGTAAGTGAAATACACATCACCGGCCTTACCAGATAAGCCATAGCAGGACTGGTTCATCGCCATTGCTTGCCCCACCAGAGCAAGTCGACCTACAGTGCCTCGCGCCGAAATGATAGTAGTTCCCACAGGCAATAATTTGGTTGATGACTTGTTCAAGCCTTCGCAAGTGATGTGCTTTTCAGTCTCGATTACAAACACGTCTGTGGTTGCTGGAGCATCAACTACAGAAAACCAAGGAATGTCCCCATTCCAATACTCGCTGATAGAGGTTTTTGGCGTGCCCCCCCCAATAACATCAATCGTTTCAGTGAAGGACAAAACTCTCCACCCCTTCGGCACCATGCCAAGGGCTGACTCTTCGAAGCTGTCGGGGAACAGGGCTGCGACCTCGGGGGCCAGACCTGCCGGTTGCTCGCCACGAGCACGGGCATGGACCGGGTCGAAGTCAACAAACCACGACTTGAACAGCGCCTGAGCGATCGCCTCTAGCGTGGTGTTGGTCTCTCGCAACAAAGTGATACGTTCGTTAAGCGCAGCAACGATTTCCCCAACTTTGGCTCTCACGTACGCAGGGGGGAGCCTGAACTCGAAATCGAGTATTTGCTTTGCGCTGATATGCGGAACTGCAGTTCCGGTCGTCACATTCTGAATGTACGATTCAAATTCAGGAGTCGACAATAATGCGAACAAGAAGCTGCAATCTTCTCTTGAGGCAGGCCGGATCCGAGCAACCCGTTGTACTAGGTAACTGGGCGTATCTGCAGCTTGCACTTGAGCAACTTTCAGGCCAGCCGGAATCCACGGGCGATCCATCGCCAGAACAACATCTCCAGGCTCAAGCGCATACCGTTCAAGGCCAACAGCATTTTCACGAGACCATCGCTTTACCCCATCCCACCGCACTCTACCTGGCGCAATGTTATCTCCACGAAGCAAACGAACATCGTCTTGGCCATCAGAATAACCAGTACTCTTGAATGCAAAACCTGCGAGCAAGTCAACAAAGTCACGTAGTGGTATCAGCGGCCATTCAGAACACATATCCCAACCCCCCCAGCTTCTGTTTGATCAACTGGTCCAACTCGGCTCCCTTGCTCATCTGGCCACCCAGTTGCTTGGTCAAGCGCGCCATCTTGTCGGCAAAGGCCTCATCGTCCTCCTCCACCTCTTCGGCCCCTACATAGCGGCCGGGGGTCAATACATGGCCGTGCTCGGCAATCTCGGCCAAGGTTACGCTGCGGCAGAAGCCCGCTACATCCTCGTAAGGCTGATCGCACTCCCCGTCCCCTTTCCACGCGTGAAATGTATCGGCAATCTTGGCGATGGCGGCCTCGTCCAGTTCACACTGCACCCGGCTGATCATGGTGCCCAGCTTGCGGGCATCGATAAACAGCACCTCACCTTGGCGGCGGGTCTTGTTCTTGGCGAGGAACCAGAGGCAGGCCGGGATCTGAGTGTTGAAGAAGAGCTGACCCGGCAGTGCCACCATGCACTCCACCACGTCCGCCTCCACCATGGCACGACGAATATCGCCTTCGCTGTTCTGGCTGGAGCTCATGGAGCCGTTGGCCAGCACGATACCGGCACGACCAGTTGGCTTGAGGTGGTAGAGCATATGCTGCAGCCACGCATAGTTGGCGTTGCCCGCAGGCGGCGTGCCGTAGACCCAGCGCGGATCTCCCTCGAGGCTACCGTGCCACCAGTCGCTGATATTGAACGGCGGGTTGGCCAGCACGAAGTCGGCACGCAAGTCAGGGTGCTGATTGCGGGTGAAGGTATCACCGTTTTCGCGCCCGAGGTTGTAGTCCATCCCCTGGATGGCGAGGTTCATGGCCGCCAGACGCCATGTGGTCGGGTTCGACTCCTGACCGTAGATGGATACATCACCCAGCTTGCCGCCATGGGCTTCGATAAACTTCTCCGACTGCACGAACATGCCGCCTGAACCGCAGCAGGGGTCGTAGACCTGACCATGATGGGGAGCAAGTACCGCCACCAGTGTCTTGACGATACTGGCAGGCGTGTAGAACTGGCCCCCCTTCTTGCCCTCGGCACTGGCAAACTCGCCAAGGAAGTACTCGTAGACCTGCCCCAGGATGTCGCGAGCTTCACCGACATCACTGCCAAAGCCAATCTTGGAAACCAGATCCACCAGCTCGCCGAGCTTGCCATCGGGCAACTGGGCACGGGCGTAGCGCTTGTCGAGGATGCCCTTGAGCCGTGGGTTCTCCTGCTCGATCAGGGTCAGCGCATCGTCAATTCGCTTGCCGATATCGGCCTGCTTGGCATGGGCACGCAGCCCCTCCCAACGGGCCCCTTCCGGTACCCAGAAGGCGTTCACCTCACGGTAGTAGTCGCGATCTTCCAGCTCCTCGGCCAGCAGCTCATCGTCACAGTCGTGGAGGAAGTACTCGTCGCTCTCATCGGCAAAGCGGCGGGTCAGCTCGGCGCGACGGGCGGCGAAGGAGTCGGAGATGTACTTGAGGAAGATAAGGCCCAGCACGATGTGCTTGTACTCGGCGGCGTCCATGTCGGCTCGCAGCTTGTCTGCGGCAGCCCACAGGGTCTTCTTCAGCCCATCGATACCGGTAAATTGCGGCTCATCCTTGGCTGGCTTGCCCTTGCCGCTGGCCTTCGCTTTGCGGGGTGCAGCCACGGCGGCGTCGCCTTCCAACACCCGGAGCACAGCACCGCCCCGCCCACGCCCCTTGCGCAGTACGCCCTGCTCCAGCAGGCCCTCGCGTGCGGCGGTAAATGCCTCATCGGTCAGGTCGCTGAATTGGGCTTTCAAGGTTTCCATCAAGGCTTGGTTGCCGATACAGCTGCCATCTTCAGGAACGGCAGCCAGCAGCGCCTGGCTGAGCTCGTTGCGGTCAGTCATGGGGTTCTCCGGTTATGCATGTTGCCGTCACAGCTCACCTGCGCGAAAGCCAAGGTGAGGATGCGGGCCAAGTTGTCAGACTGATGGAACGGCGCATGCCGAGCCTTGCGGGCACAGCAGGGACCTATCCAGGGTGGTGGGTCAACAGAAGGCGATGCAGCCAAGGTGATGCATCGGCGAGAAAAAGTCCGGCCCGTCAGTCGTCTATCAATTATCTGGCGGGCAGTTTATACAAATGAACCCTGCAGCACTATGCGTAATGTCACGCGAAAGGTGATCACTGCGCATCGTTGTTATTGCAGAGATGAAATGGTCAACGTCTCACGTTAGCGGGCAAAAAAACAAAGGAAAGGCCATGAATTGGCCTTCCCCACGACCTATCCCATTAATCACGGATGAGTAGGTGCCAAAATGTAACCACAAGCGGATTGGTGGTCACGTCTTGCGCTTAGGATTGGCGTCCATGTTCGTCGCTGGGTAAATGACTAAGTAGACATAGCCGTGGCTGCCAAGGGTATCGGCTTCGCAGGTAAAGCCTCCATGCTGGATAGTGATACGCTGCTGACGTCGGGCATCCAGTTCGCCTGTCAGCAATTTGCCCTCCAGTTCTTTGATGAGGCGAGGAAAGGCAATTTCCAGCTGGTCTATTGCCTCCTTTGCCCATTCACCTACCAGTGATGCCCGATCTGACAGAAAGTGCAGACGATGATGCTCTTGAATGAGACGAGCGCCAAAGCGCGGCGTCACGGTATGGGGCAAGCCCCACTGCGCAAAAATCCGGGTGGGGTGGTCTGGCGCTGCGGGTTGTTGGTCCTGGGTGTGGATGGTTGTCGTGGTCATGATTAGCGATACCTCAATTGGGTGTGGATGATTGTGCCGGGCACATTGTGGCGCTGGCGTAGTCTGTTCAGATGCTCCGGGAGTTCTGTCAGACTGGCCAGTCGCCCCCGGTAGAGCCGGGAGAGATTGACGTAATCGGGATGGCTCACGGTGATGGTTACCTGATGCCCAGGCTGCCAGCGGCCAAATAGACGGGCTTTGGCCTCTTTGATGGTGGTGATGCCGGGAGCGGATAACGTCTGCCGGTTACGCAGATGCAGTTTATTGAGCTCGGGGGCATAGCGATGCACTTCGAGCCCGATGATTAGACGGGTCATGTTCGATGATTCCAGTGTTGCAAAGGGCCAGCCTGTGAAGGCTGGCCCTTTATGCTGTGTGTGGATGAGCGAGACGGTTGGCGTCAACGAGCGCAGTCAGCCATCTCATTGATAACCAGTTTGCCATTCAGCCGGTCCAGCAGGTGCAGCGAGCCGTATTGAGCCACCAGCCGGTCTATGGCCATCTGGGCGCATGCCGTTCTGCTGGGCTTATTTTCAGGTATTGCGTAACGAGCGGTGAGCCAGCCACCGAGCAGGGCGATGCGGTATCCGCTCGGGATGTGAGTGAGGGACGTTCCTATCCCCCTACCGTGAATGAGGAAAGGCACGGCCTGGCCGCCGATGCCGATATCGATGCGTTGGCCCTTAAGCTCAAAGGTGGTGATCTCGCCGGTTCGCGGATGTTTGCCGGGCACCTTGATGGTGATGTTCTTAGCCATTTCACACCTCCGGTTTGGCTTCAAAATGGTGGGTCACCGTGCCCGCTTCCGGGTCGATGCTGATAAACGCCGGGGCTTGCGGGTGGTACTGGTAGAGCCGCGCCAGCTCGGTACGAAACGCCTCAACGTTTGGCGCAATCACATGGTGGGTGTCGCCCTCTGCGTAGGTAAAGGTCTCCAGCCTTTCTGTGTTAATCCAGATGCCGAAGCACCACGCATCTTCTTCGGTGTCGTACTGCTGCCAGCCCTGAGCCAGCAGTGTTCGGTCGTAATAGTAGCGGTCAGCCTGATGGCTACCCCGGTCGATGCGGCAGCCGGTCACTGTAAGTTCAAACGGGATACGCCCCGCCTTGTGGGCCTTCTTGACTCTGCGCAGCAGCTTGAGGGCTTTGGCTCTACTACGGCCATTACCGAGCGGTTGCGGCTGTCGGGCCCGTAATGCCAGGTGGGTCATTATCTTCGGCGCAGTGTTGTGGTTGAGCTGACCGATGGCTGTGGTTATCTGCCGAGCGGTCAGGGTTTTGTAATCACTCAGGTCGTGCATGGGTGGGGTCCTTAAAATGCAAACAGCCCCTCGGTGTGAGGGGCTGCATGAGGTCTTGTTTGTACTGGTGGCCGTGACTCAGGTATGACTACTCCAATCCGGCGTGTCGTTACTGCCGTGGTTGACGTAGGCTCCAACAATCACCCGTTGCCACTCGCCGACCGGTTGACCCGCTGCATTACAGGCGCAGCGAAAGCGGGCGAAGTGAATCTCTCGTGGCAGGTGTTCACGCATATCTCGTGGGCTGACAAAGAGCGTGGTCTTGTGCAGTACCGGGTTGGGTGCAACCAGCGGGCCGCCAATACGCCGTCCCTCCACATCGTGGGCATAGGCAAAGCTAGGCAGCATCAACTGCTGACTGATGAGCTTGGCGAGTCCCGGATGGGCACACATGGCCTCTGCCACGGCGGCCTGGCTAAAGCTGTCATTGAACTCAATCATGGATGTTTCTCCATTTCTGCAGGTGCACGGTAAGCCGCTGCCAACACTGCAAATTTTTCGACCAGGTAACTGATGCTGATGCCCAGTTCATCACTGGCCCCATCACGCAGACGGTGATGCAGGTGTGCCATGTCCTCGGCGATACGTTGGGCTAGCACGGCTGTGCTGTCCGGCTGTGAACTCGTCATGGTCAGGGTGGTGGAGAGATTCATCGCATCTCCCCCCAGGGGGCTTGCTCCCACAGTGACAGGCGGGTCAGCACGTCTTGCGCCATGGCCTGCTGCAACTGCTGTATTACCTTTACCAACCGAGGTGCCTGCTCTGGGCTCCCGGTCCATTCGCTCGATTGGTACAGGGCGCAGCAGGTGAATTTGTACAGAGCCACCAGCTCGGTATCGGTGAGTGGTGTCTGGTGGTAATGGTGGGCAGGTTTAAATGGACTTAGCTTGGTAGAGGCATGTTGGCGTGACTCCTTACGCTCCTGCTGACGCCCCAGCTGATAGCGACGCCAGACTGCACGGTGGTTGGCGAGCATCATCAACCGTACCAGCCTGTCTATTCGCCACGTCCAGGTACTGGTCGTATCTACTGGCGGGTTCCACCAGAGGGTGCGCAGCAACTCAAGGGTGTAATGAGGTGGCATGGGTGCGTTGCAAAAGCGGTGCAACTGCACGGCAAAGGCCAGGTAATCCTTGCGGTCGATCATAAAAGCAGACATGTGGATGAATCCTTGAAATGAACAAGGCCACCTTGGTGAGGTGGCCTTGGGGGTTGTGTCGGGATATCCGGATCATGGTGTTGGACCTGATGATCCTGGTTTGATGATCCAGGTTATCTGGTGGAAATGTGATCGGTATGCATGTTATTCGGCGATCGTCATGCATGTTATTGCTGTACCCGCGCTGCGTCTTGGTAAGCCGCATCGAACAGGATGGCGTAGAGCGCACAATCAATGCCGTTGACGGCGTCGTGGTGCGGGTAATAGGGCGGTGTGTCCCTGGAGCATTCGAAGTAGTCGCCAAAACAACTGAGGCACTGGCGGATCTCGATGGTGGATCCCCGCAGCAAGGTCTCTTCAAACTGCTTAGCATAACCCTCGTCGTCACGGGCCTTGGTGACGGCCTTTTCCAGCAACGTCAGCGCATCCTCGTTGCAGGCGGTTGTCAGGCCATGGCGTAGCTTGCCCAGGGTTTCCTCAAGGGCATAGGGATTGGGTAATCGCATGGTGCGTGTCCCTTCTTGGATTGGCTAACGGCGCAGATGATGCAGCAGCGCATCGATGGCCTCGACACAATCGCTCTGGGTGAGTTGGTAGCCGCTCGGCAGGTGAGCCACGATGGCGGGCTCGGCCTGCATCTCGACGTTGTCAGCAAGCCAGTAACGCAATTCGAGGATGATATCGAGGGCGGTGAGGTGGGTTTTGTCTGGAGTAAGGCTCATAGCTGACCTCTTTCGGCCAGGGATACCATGCCCTCAGCGCCAACTACCAGATGGTCGAGCAGTCGCACATCCACCAGCGCCAAGGCCTCTTTGAGGGCTTGGGTAAAGACCCGGTCAGATTGACTGGGTTCCGGGTCACCGCTGGGGTGATTGTGGACGGCGATGATGGCCCCGCAGTTGAGTAGCAAGGCCCGCTTGACCACTTCCCGTGGGTAGATGCTGGCACTGTCGAGAGTGCCGCGAAATAGCTCCTCAAAGGCCAGTACACGATGTTGGGAGTCGAGGAACAGTGCACCAAACACTTCGTGCTCCCGGTCCTGCAGCAAGGTTTGTAACCGTTCGGCGGCCTCAGTGGTACTGGTGATAGCTGTGCCTTTGGCCAGGCGTTTGCGGGCAATCTGGTTGGCGATGCGCAGCAGGTCTTGCTCGGTCACTGGTTCGGTGACGACATAGGTGCCGGGGCATTCCCCAGCTTTCAGTTTGTGGTAACGCATGTAGGGTTCTCCAAATAAACAAAACCCCGGCACGCATGAAGCATGTCGGGGTTAAAGGTAGAGCGGTTGTTGGTTCACTTTGAGGGTAGTTCAGTTGGTCTTGGTGGCGGCTTCTGCTCCTGCTCCGGCTGTAGGGGCACGCTTCACCGGCATCAGCAATCCGGGGACCTGCAGGGTGAGCGGGATAGCGAGCGCAACGCTCAGCCGTTCCGCCAGCTCATAGGCTTGGCCGATAGTGTCGTAGTCAGCTATCCAGGTAGCCAGCGCCAATCCACTGGCTTCTACCGCTCGCAAGTAAACGCCGTAGCCGTGCACGGGCAGGGCGCTGCCCCGAACCACTTGCGTCTCGCCATTACGATTGATGGCTTCAAGTTCAACGGCTACCGGTTGTTTTGGCATCTTGTGCCTCCTCTTGGGGTAAGGGGTCACTCTCCACACGATAGCCGTGATGAATGCAGGTACGCTGGAGGTCACTCAGAAAGCGCCCCAGTACACGGGGCTGCTCAGAGAGTGGAACGGGGCCAGCCTGACAGCGCCAGAAACACCGACGCGTGGGGTCCACACAGATTTCATCCACGGGCTGGCTCATGGTGCGCCAGTCCTCGGCATTGGTGAGGGAGAGCAGTTGCCACTGCACGCCAGACCAACGCAGATGCAACGTGACAGTGCGGGCATGAGGGCTATTGGGGGTCAGGTGCAGCAACCAGCGCTCGCCCTGGCGAGTTGGCAGCAGTTTGGCCTTGGCGGCGACCAGACCCAGCCACTGGCGTGAGGTGTGGGAGAGCGGCAGTTCGTTAGTCATCACACACCTCCTAATCCCCGCTGACAGTGACGTTGAAATACCCCAACTGGGCGTAGCTAATGAAATTGCTCTGCCACATCGCGAACAGTTCCCGCGCTTCCACGCAGGGCAGTGGTCCCCAGCCCTGCAGATAGTGCTCGTCGCAAGAGAGGTTGAAGTCGAGCTCCTTGCAGAGCTCGGTATCCTGGCCCAGGCCCTGATAGCTGAAGTCGGTGATGTAATCGAAGACCCAACCGTGCAATCCCCGAATAAGCCGCAGCTCAACCGGATGGACGCCACCCGTTTCGGGACTGTAGCCGGGGCTGCGAAAGTTGAGGGTTAGGGTCGAAAGGTTGGTGAGGTCGAGCTGTTGTTCCCGCGCGACGCGGCGCAGCAAGTCAGGTAGCTCAGGTGAAATCGGCAGGGCTATCCCTGCCAAGTGAAATGGCATGGTTATCATGGTGTGTCCTTTTGGTATCGAGTGTGAGGCGCATCAATCCCTGAACCAGCGCCAGGCGCGGTAGAGGCCGTAGGTGGCTGCCAAGGGCGCCGCCAGCGAGGTGGCCGAGCTCCCCAGCAACGCACTGACTACTGCGGTCGCAGCGGTTGTCGCTGACGGGTTCAGTACCGTGCTGGTGGCCATGCCAGACAGGGCCGCCTGGGTGGGCTGCTGGGCCACGGTGCGAAGTGCCTGATGTGCGATACACCCCGTGACAATGAGCTGGTTAATCTGCTTGCTGTAGTGAAAGCCCTCGATGCACCAGAGCACGAAGTGCTCACAGTTGTTAAAGAGCGTGCTGTAGTGCGCCTCTCCAAGGCGGGAGTATGCACGGTCGATACTCTCCTCCCGGTTGTAGGCTCGTGCGCTATGGTGCTGGATGCGATAGCCCCTCCCTTGGCTAAACTCGGCAAGCGTGGTGATAGCTATCTGACCGGACTGTGTTCCGGCACTGACCCCTTGGTAATGGATGACCAGATGGTCCCCCAGATAGAGACCGTGGTGCTGGTAACCGGTGCGGGGGGAAACGAGGTGGTCTCCCGGTTGTGGTAATGGCATGAACAGTTCCTTAAATAAAATGCGGCATAAAACAGAGGGCACCCGAAGGTGCCCTGATGGTGGTGAATGTGTGGCGGCTGGTGGTCAGGACTGCTTGCGCAGCGTCAAGCTGTTGGCATCCCATACCCAGCGCTGACGGGGGTTGCCGGGCAGGTCGAGGGTGAAACCGTTGGGGGCAGGGGTCAGCTTGCCTTCATCGCTACAGGAGCCAAAGGGTTGTGAAAGCATGGTCAGCACACCAGTCTGAGCGACAGCCAACTGATAGAGCACCGGGCATGCCACACCGCCACTGTGTAGCTCAAACAAGGCCGCCTGCCCATTGGCCAGCGGCAATCGGTGCGTGAGCTTGATGGCATCATATTCATCGGAGCGCAGCAGCAGTTCATCCCCATACCGGATCTCGATGTTGTAATCGTCATTTTTCACGATGGTAAATGACGCGGTACTTGATGCGGCTGACGAGGGTGCAAAGGAGGGTTCGAAGTAACGGCTACCATCCGAGTAGGTCAGCATCATGCCGTTCAGTGAAACCGGCTGGCTGACACTGGGGATGAGCCTTGGCTCATCTTCATCCAGCGGCATCAGCATGATGCGTTCCCCTTTCGAGGTCTCTATCCAAAACTGCATGCTGGCGAAATTGAGGGTGCCCTCAACGTTGGCCGGTACCCGTTTAGTGACCGTTGGCACAGTGAATTGAGGCGCAGCCCAGGTCGGTAAGGCAAGCAGCGATAACCATGTGCACCACAGTGCCAGCTTGATTCTTTCTGTCATGTCACTCTCCAGACGACTTATTCAATGGTGTAAGAGGCATTGCCCAGATTGGTGAAGAGGGTGACCTCCCTCAATCGGCACGGCTCGGTCATGACCAGCCGCCAGCTTTCGGTGTAATTGAGCTTGAGTGGGAAATAGGTTCCTCCCACCGAACCCATCAAGTCACTGCGCAGCATCACCCGGCATTTACTCTTGCCGCCATTGATCAGCACTTTTTGAATGGTGACTTGATCGTTGAGCGAGGTGACGACGATCTGAGGTCGCCCAATAGCGGTGTACTCCACGTCTAGATCGAATTCTGGGCCATCGGCAGACTCTGCATTGCAGGCACTCAGTGATAGGCCACAGGCCAGCAGTAAGGGATAAAGCAGTGTGCGATTCATGATCTCTCCTTAATAAAAATGGCAAAAGGATGCCTGACCGACAAGGCAAGCCTCTCGGATAAGCGGGGTAATACAGGTAACGTCAGCGAGCGTGCTGGCAGTTAGCCAAGCGCAACTGAAGAAAGTGGGCTGGAATTTACGTCGTGTAGAAAGCACTCCTTTCAAATATCAATCTATATATTCAAACAACATCAACCCAATTGGTTGAGCATCAACCATAATCGTCCTTAATGTCAACGAGTCCATGGTCAAGCATACGTGCTGACTGGAGGACTTATGACAGACGTCAACTTTGAAGAACTGGCCAAGAGAGTAGGTAAAGCGATTGGACGCCAACGCCAACAAGTGGGGCTGACCCAGGAGCAAGTCGCAGAGCACCTGGATATCGGGATGGAAGCTGTTTCCCGGATGGAGCGGGGAAAAGTGGTGCCGACCGTAGTGCGCCTGGCACAGTTGGCCCAGCTGTTTGGCTGTGAGCTTGCAGACCTCCTGCGTGAGACCAGCAACCGCCCTACAGAGCAAAGCATTGTACTCAGCCAGCAGTTGGCCAAGCTCAATGCTGCCGACAGAGAAATGGTGCTGGAGGTGGTTGATAAGCTGGTGGCACGACTGGCGCCTTAACAGCCCGCTGTGCACATCTGTGACTGATGCCAGGGTCAATGACTTGGGAGGCCGCAATGGCGCTCCCAAGCAGCTTCACAGCGATATGTGTTTACTCTCCCTTGATAATATCTATCTGAGTTACTTTTCAATCGGACCGGAAAAGCGACAACCCTGAGCGACCAAGACGAAACTAGGAAGCCTCACCCATTTATCTATTTCAATGGGAAATGTCTAGTGACCATGTTGTTTGGTCTCTTCAGCTATATGTGAGTTATTCCTGTTCGCGTGTCTGAGTGGGTGCTATTCGCATAAAAAGCATGCCATCTAGTCGCAAAGCGAACTACATTTTATTGGCGTTTAATTTAGCGGTTGCTCGGTGATTGAGGTGCAGTATTATTATTGATGCGAACACATTAAAGAGCCACCAGTTAAGGACTGCTCACATATCAACCAAGAAATTTACAGTTTGAGGGGCAACGAAAATGATATTTAACAACATCCTCGCTTCGAGTTTAAGCATTTATCAATACAAGTCTGAGCTCAAAGGTTTCAACCACATCTGAGCAGGCCTCCATTTTCAGATTAAATTCATTTCGCTGAGTATTTATAAAGGTGTAGAGCCTCATGGTACTGCATCATGTTAGAAGCTGATTCGTTAGGTAGAGGGCGATAGGAACAAGTTACTCTCACCGTATAGGTTAGTATATTGAGAAGCATAATATATTAAATGATTTTTGGTGATGCATTCAGCATTAAATAAATGCATCAAAAATAGTTGTGCGGATGGGATTCTTATTAGGGTTAAGGGGGGGGGCGCTGTGTAGATCAAACCTATATTATAGGCTGGTTTTAACAACAATAGCAAGAATGTCAGATTGCCACACAATCTATTCACATAGATTGATGTCGCAGAGCTTCATGTGAGAAGCATGCTTCCAATTCAAAGAGGCACTATTAGGGGAGATCCCAGATACTTTTGATATTTGTATCTGAAAGTATCTGGAGAGGACTTGGGATGAGCGTAATTCATTGGCTGCAGTAACTTAGTACGAACAGGAGCGTGTACTGACTCAGACTCGATGCCTCTGTGAGTGGTTTTACATCAACCAAAGCTATAAAGATTTACTTTTCAACAAGTTATATATAAATTGAAAGTCATTCACTAGCAAGCTACTTTTTTGACATTCTAGATGATAGTTCCTCGTATGCTAGAAATAATAACTGCACAACATCGCTTTTCTCACCAAGCTTTATAATGTTCTTAACGTTATCGCCAGGAACAGAAAATAGCATTATGAGAGTTAAGTAGTCTAGGAGGCATGCTCCGAGTGAGGAGTCGGTAATACAGTGGATTTGATTACTCATGAACTCATTTCTTGAAATAATCTTGGCTCTACTTAAGTCATATACAAAATTTACAAGGGCGTTAGGATCTTTCAGATCTACACCTGTGTTAACTTTATCTAAACCAGATAATATCTTACCGCATACAATATTTAAACGTTCAAGTAAATTATGACAAATCAGTTTTGAGTCATAGCTCAAATTATGTATATCTACAGTCAAAAGAGGCTGTTCAAATGCATTATAATAAATGCCACTAGCTGGTGTATTATGTCGTGCAATAGTAAAATTATAACAATAAATAGCTTTTGCAAGGTACAAGTTGTAATGTCTATATTGGTTTAGGCCAAAAATCACCGAATGTTTATTGTAAGAATCCTCTGAAAGCCATGAATCTAAAAAGCGAGATCTATATAAAATGATAGATATATTCCCTTCATGATTAAGCGTATCGTTCACTTGTGGTAATAATGAGATGTTTTTTATTTCGCTTGCTCTTTTATTATACAATAATCCAATGGTCAGTACAGCCAATGCATACTTATTGAATCCAAAAGTTGATAAACTGAATTCGTTTATGTTATCGATCACATCCAGGGCTTTTTCGGGTAATGCCCTTTGAAGGGAATCAAGTATTTCCAGTAGAGGAATATATTGGGAAAAATAATGTTGATATTGGTTAGTTGGGTCATCTGCGAGTTCAGCTATAGTAGAGAAGTAATCCCTATTAAACACAATATAATTGGCGTGAGTAGGATTTTCACTTGGGTTGTGTTCAAAATTTATATGCCCATTATCAATGTCTAGACTATAAAAATAAGGTGCAGGTGGTGGATATACCATGTGTGACAATAAATCCAAATTCTCTTTCAGTTTGGCAAAACCAAATTTCTCTTTGAAAGGAGGCATTAAAGGTGTGTCAAATAGTCGTAAAACACAATCAACAACATTATTTATTCGTTCTATGCGTCTTTCTTTAACTGGCAGTAACGGGGGCAGACCGAGTAATTTACAAAGTGCCTTGTCCTCTTCACTAAATTCATTGTAATTATCGTCAAGGACGAACATTAATGTCTTTTTCAAATTATTTAGCAATGGATTTGATCCAATCACAACTTGGTTGTAAGTCTTGTAAAAATGACCAAACATGCCCGTATTATTGTCTATATCTTGCAGGATTATAACAGCAGTGTAAGCTGCGGAAATTGAATTAAGATTATAACTATTAAGGTTACAATCAGAGAGTCTTTTTTGACAGAGACTTATTTTTTCATTTAATGTTTTACAGGTTTGATTTCCTTTTTTGTGTAATTCATTTAAATAGTCCAATAGCTCTTGAATGAATAGTTCAGGATTGTTATATTTTCTTGATTCGCAAACCTTCAATATATAATTATTTTTAATTAACTCTCGTATGTATTTTTGTGCTGTTAGTTTTCGGAACCTCTCTTGCCCCTCCTTTATTAATATTAAGTTTTCCTGTCTTAGTATTTCGTCGAGATGATAATAAATAGACTCTTCACTAGATTGTTCTTTAAATATATATATGTCTGTGCAGATTAATGGAATTATTGAGTTTTTAGTGTAGACATTTAACACATCCTCTAATGGCTCCCTGGTTATTATGTCTTTTCGAACCAATGCATTGCATATACCTTCTAATATATCAATATGATTGGAAAGGATATTTTGTGACAAACTGCTGCCAATATGTAGCCGCTGGCATATTTTATCTAGTGTTAACTGGTAGTTGTACTTGTCATCGTCTGATAGTGCATTTCTGTATGAATTTTCGCCATCTCTACTGGGCTTCTCGGATGAGCGGACTGGCTTGCTAAGCCCAAGGGTCTTTTCTACAAAGTAGAGAAATGCTGTGAAAAAGTGCGTCATCATGATTTACCTCTTGGGTTCGTAATTTGTCCCCCTAACACGTTACCTCCAGGTCCACCATAATGCGACCTCATCCAATCAGACGTTAGAAGGACATCACATAATGCAAGACGCAATGGACCGCATCATTAGGATGCCGGAGCTTACAAAGATGATTAGCCTCGCTAGATCAACAATTTATGACAAGCTAAACGCCAAGTCTGCTCGGCATGACCCCAGCTTTCCCAGGGCGATAAAACTTGGCAAGTCAGCGATCGGCTGGCGTCAGAGCGAGGTCAATCAATGGATCGCAACCAGGTCACAAAGTAGTCAAACAATGGAGGTCAAAAATGAATCAACACAGAGCCATTGAAACTGTCATTGAGCGGTTAGATCAGTGCCTTTGGGATCCACTGGATGTCGTCGCCTATAGAACAAAGGCCCCGAGATTTATGATCTTGACTCAAATGTTGTCTGTTATAGCTATCGCATCGCAGCAGTTGGTAGATATTAGCCCCAAAAGTGAGATGAAAATACCGGCATCACTTTACACTCTAATTCTAGCTGCTTCTGGCGAGAGAAAAAGCACGGTCGATAAGCTACTGATGAAACCAGTTCGTGAATTTGAAAAATGCTTAGCTGAGCAGGTAGATGCTGCACAGCAGAAATATCAGATCGAACTGGAATTGTGGAATATAAAGAAAAAAGTGTTAAGGAAGGAATTAGATGAGATGCATAAAAAAGGTGATGAGCAGCCCATTATAATAGAGGCATGGCACACTCATCATTCAAATATGCCTATAGCTCCGGTAGTTAAGAGGATTTTAGCTGAGGATATAACAGTCGCAAAACTGAAGTCGATGTTAGCTGAGAAGAATACGTCATTAGCTCTGGTGTCCGATGAAGCTGGGACACTACTGTCGAGTGACTTGATGAAAGATAATGCATTGTTTAACTCACTATGGTCAGGTCAAACTATACGTGTTGACAGAGCCAATGCCCCTGAAGTTCATATTGAAGGTGCTCGTTTGACTTTGAGCATGCAAATCCAGCCTGATATATATAGAACATTCAGAGATAGTAATGGTGATGCGATGAGAAGCTCTGGATTAGACGCTCGAATTCTACTGTGTGAGCCTGAGTCAGAGATTGGCTATCGTCAAGAAGATAGGGATGATAGCGCATCACTAGATGATAAAATTAAATTAGGTAGATTTAGCTCAAGGATTGATGCATTACTGCAAGAAGGGCTCGAGATGAGAGCACAAGGCAAGGAACGTCATTGCCTGAATTTAACAGAGAGTGCTAAGAAAATTTGGAATGACAAGTTTAATGACATTGAATACGCAATGAGGGGCGGGGAATATTTGGAACACTATAAAGATTTTGGTTCAAAGTTTATGGAGCAGGCGTCAAGAATTGCGGCGGCACTTCATGTATTTACAAACATAAACTACAGAAACACGCTTGTGACTCATGAAACTATGCAGACAGCCATTGCACTGGCTGAAATATATTTGCATCAAGCATTGATAATATTTAGATCGCCCGAGGCTAGGGAGTTCGTGGACGAGACACATGTTAATAAGCTACTGGAGTGGATTATTCATAACTGGAATAATGAGCTGTTTTTGAAAGGTGACATTAGACGAAGTGGCCCACATTGTGTTCGTAATTCGAATAAGCTAGAAGATGCAATAGAAGTTCTTATTGCTCGAGGAGATATCATTTGCTTTAAAAAGAAACAGTCAATCTATATTTCTTTATCTTGGAAGAAATACCCTAGGCTTGTTAGGCGCTCTTCAGTACGTACTCACGATAGGATTTATGTTAACGAACTTGTAGAGTATCGTGGAAGACGCCATTTAGGGATACCATCAGTTGAACTTTTTGAAAGACCGTTGATGGACATGAGGAGTCAATTGCGATGATAAGAGTATGCCCCATACTCATGCAGTAAGATGCAGCATTAACGATTTCGATACCTCGCCTTAAGTAACTTAAGAGTGTTGTTATATATGGATGTATCATTATTGCATCTGAATTAGGAACCCTATGTTTATATTTTAGTATATATGTCCATTTGATTGAGGAGTGTATGGGTTTATTTAAATAAGCCATGATGCGGTATATGTATTATATATAGCAATACATATAGTAATACATACTCCATTATATACATCCATAGCCATGCACACTACTAACGTTCAGCAGCATACGCTATGCAATCTAACGATGGGGTAGCGTGAAGACTACATGCCTCTAAGCATGTACCACTATGGATAGCATCCAGAGCATGGTGTATTTACTTAAGCAAAAAGCACATCTATTTATTTAATTCAATAACTATACCTCCGTGTCTATTCACCAAGGTAGGGACTCCTATGTTGAATCACTTAAAAAATTCAGTATTGAAGATGAAAGCACTTACTAGATTATACACAGATAGTTACGGCCCTATGAATAGTAATTATTTAAGGCGTAGCTTAGATGTTGTGTCAGGTACCTTGGCTAGGTATCCTCGTGTTTATGCTCTGCGTGTGGATCTGCGTTTTGCTAGTGAGTCGCCTGAAGATGATACGGATACGCTGACTTGTTTACAGCGTTCAGATTCATCAGTGATCACTCGCTTTATGGAGTCACTAAAAAGCCAATTACGTGCAGACCATTATCGTCAGAAACGGCGTGGGTCTCCGTCATTACCAACCGTTATCTGGTGTCGGGAGCAGGAGTCATCGGCATCCCCCCATTACCACCTGATGCTGCTATTTAACAAAGACGTGTATGCCTTCCTGGGAGATTATCGGGATTATGATGCCAACAACATGGGGACTCGGATCCAGAAGGCGTGGTGCAGTGCGCTGGACCTCCCATACCCTGATAATGCAACGCTGGTTAACTTCCCTGTAAATCCACAATACAGGTTTGACCGTAACTCAGCGCGAAAATTAGATGACAATTTCAGCGCATTTCTATTTCGTATGGCTTACCTGAGTAAACAAAGAACGAAGGTTGTTGATGGACAACGCAACTTCGGTTGCAGTCAAGTACGATAATATGCTTGAGCACATCAGTGCTCATTAGTATGCTATAGAACAATCCCTGCATATTTAATTAAAGGATATCTATGAGTGAATTTCTGAAAGTGCTGCTGAACATCCGCAGTCTACGTGCAGCAATGCGTGAGTTGTCTCTGGAACAACTCCAAGAAGCCCACGAGAAGATTGAATCGATTTATCTGGAGCGTCTGGAGCACGCAGAGAAAGAGCAAGCCGCCAATGCAGAACGTCAGCAAAAGCTGGCTGAGTTCCAAGCGATGTTGGCTCAGGCTGGTATTGACCCGACTGAGTTGGTAGGCAGTGCCCCAGCAGCAGCGACTGCGGCTAAAGCGAAACGAGCACCTCGGCCCCCGAAATACCGTTATGTTGAAAATGGCGTAGAGAAAACCTGGACCGGTCAGGGCCGTACACCCAAGTTCTTGGCTGAGCAACTCGAGCAAGGTCGTCAGCTGGATGACTTCCTCATCTAAATAGACAAGGCCATGCCCTCACGGTGTGGCCTTTCTTTTTACGTGCTTCGTGGCTAATTAGTGCCAGCTCTCGTTGTGACGAACCAGGAATATTCGGTAATGATCTGTCGCATGACAGAGGCCAGCTCTAATGACATTATTCAAAACATCCTTTAGCATGCGCATGATGCTGGCTTAGCTCAGTAGGTCACCAGTTCAATTCCTCTCGTCAGCACTACGATAACCACCGAGTTCCTCATAGCCGATCCTGATGCCAGCCATAAAAGACTTAGACGCAGAGCGTACCGATTTGGATGCGCGATTACGCGAAGCCATTGATAGTTGGGATCCACGTTGCCCCAGGCGCTGGCTAGCTAAATATGGCGGTTGGCGAGTTGAAAAACGATCACTCCTCACACAGCGATATTGTGCGATACGCGACGAAGCCCAAGCCTTGCTGACAAGTAGTTAGCCAGGAAGTTTATTGTGATTACCTGAACAAATTGCTCCATGGGTAGTCCAATGTGCCTACCCATCACCCAGCGTAATGACGGAATTACATGTCTATCAATCCGAATCCACCTTTGCCGCGTTACTTGCAAGTAAGCACATTGGCTGCACGAACAGCCGCGAGCAATCAGCGCCCGTGAAGCCGCAGACGTGTTTGGCGTCTCGCCTTGGTCCATAGAGCGAGATTTTGCCAGGGTTCGAGCGTTGTCCGGGATCGTTGTGTTCGATGAGCAACGAGTACCCAGCAAGGGTGGGCAGCAGTATCTACTGCGGGTGCTGCAGGTAGACCGGAAACAGCAGATCTATTGGTTAGGGAAGGCTGCTGACGGTGGCGTACCCAAGGCGTTGTTCGAGCTGGTGGATTTACAGCATAAATAAGGTGAACTGGCGCAGGCCAGAGCCAGTTATGCCAAGGCCGCCCAACAAGGACACATTCTCGCCCAGTACACCTACGGTGAAATGCTGCGTCTGGGACAAGGGGGAAAAGAGGATTACGCGCTTGCTCTCAAGCAGTATCGCCTAGCGGCCCAGCAGGGCGACCGCCAAGCCCAATACCGAATGGGGACATTGCGTGAGGAAGGCTTGGGGGCTCCTCGTAACCGGGTGCATGCTTATGCTTGGCTGTCACTGGCGGCGACAGAAGGAATGCCTGAGGCTGTACGGGCCCGTGATGAACTCGAGGCCGCGATGACCAAGCCGGAAGTCAAACAAGCGCAGAAACTCTCTGAGCACTGGTTTGGCAAGATGTCATCAACGGCTAAGAAAAGCTAAAAAAAAGAACATAGAAGGAAGCGGCCTTGGTGGGCCGCTTCCTTCTTATTCAGTTGGTGAATTACCGGATACAAACTCAGCCCACGCATCCATCATTGGACGCCGCTGATCCAGCAAGTCCGTGCGGTGGTAGGCGGCTTCTACCTTGTTCTGCACTGTGTGAGCTAATGCTCGTTCAGCGAGATCCCGCGCATAGCCCTGCTCGCTGCACCAGTCTCGAAAGCTAGAACGAAAGCCATGAGCAGTGGCCATTCGGCCAGGTGTGCAACTCCCTGCTTTGGCTCTTCTCAGAAACATCGTCAACACTGTGTCTGAGAGCGGTACTTGGTCTCTGGGGGATGGGAATACCAACTCGTCATGTAATCCCCTTAACCCTTTCAGGATTTCGACGGCACGAAGAGATAACGGAACACGATGTTGTTGTTTGGCTTTCATACGCTCGGCAGGCAAAGTCCAGACCCTTGCCTCCAAATCGACTTCTGACCACTTCATGGCTCTGACTTCACCTGAACGGCAAGCAGCCAGGATCAAGAACTCCAGCATGGAGCGGGTTACATCGTACTGTTGCGTTGTTCTCAGATGTTTTTGCACAAATGCAGGGATATCACGCCAAGGCATTGCAGGCTGGTGTTCTACACGCACAGATTTGCTGGGTTGAGCCGGTAATAGGTGGCTTACCACATCCACTGGGTTTGCAGAGGTATAGCCATGGGCCCATGCCCAAGCCATGACTGCGTGTAGCCTCTGTTTAACACGGCTTGCCGTTTCCGGGATCGTCAGCCATATCGGTTGCAAAACGGAAGCGATATGAGCTGGGGTGATGGTATCAATGGAGATAGTGCCAATTGCAGGAAAGGCATACTGTTCCAATGTGGTGATCCATTGCTTGCCGTGTTTTGGGTTCTTCCAACCAGGTAACAAGCTTTCGTAGACGAGTCTGGCGGATGCTTCCAACGTCGGGATCTTCGGCTTGTTCTGCTCCTGCAGCCGGATCTCTAGTGGGTCCAGATTATTCGCCAGCTGTTCCCGCATTGCCTGGGCGTCTCGAGCAGCGTCAGCGATAGAGATCTCGGGGTAAGTCCCGAGGCCAGCGTTACGTCGTTTCTTCGTCAGTGGGCTGACATAGCGGAACACCCACTTTCCTCTGCCCTTGATGGTAGAGGGGTGTAGCGTCAACCCGGTGACGCCACCATGAGCAAGGGGCTTATCTTCAGGCTTGATGTTGCGGGCTTTGGTATCGGTGAGGATTGCCATCAGGTAACCTCCTTGAGAATTGAATATGCCACTCAGTATGCCACCAAGCATGCGCAGTGGTAATATGTGATTGGGATGGATTGGACTGTGTTTGTTTCTAATATACTGATAGTAAATGGCTTGCTGGATTGGTGTGGAGTTGATTGGACTTAATTACGGCGGGCACCTCCTCCGCCATTCATACCGAGCCCATGCAACCATGTTGCGTGGGCTTTTTGTTGGCCTGCGATTTGCCATTTCTCATAGATCTCAACAAATTAGCCTTCTTCAACCCCCTCCTAATCTTCCCGCCTGCGGGCTCAATAGCTGCCACAAGATCACCCACCAACTTCGAACCTCTGCGCTCCTGCGCACATCCCTGCCTATGTTCTTATTACCCCAAACCACAACGACAACACGCAGCAACTACAGCGCCTGCGTGTTGGCACAGCCAACACACTCTCTGGCATAACGTCAGCGGGCGGCTAACAAAGTCATGGATAAGCAGAGGCCATGACTGAGGCTTAAAAAGAAAGCTTTCGGCTAACACAGGACGCAGATGCCCAGGAAAGATCGCAAGCAAGAGATCATGGCGTACAAGCGAGCATAGGATTCGTGGGTCATGACTACGCCAGAGCCGCCATACAGAGCGACAGCGGTTCAGTGAAGGAAGAGTACCAAGCGGAATATCAGGCTATTTGTGGAACCAGAAAGCCGCGGCGAGTAACAATAAGAACAGAGGAAAGGAGAGAGGGCCGGTCAACAATCAGGCTATTTGCTGATTTTCTACCAATAAAAAACCCCGCTAAAATGAGCGGGGTTTCTTGTATTGGGTGCCTGGCAGTGTCCTACTCTCGCATGGCGAATGCCACACTACCATCGGCGCTAC